>JAJFBI010000537.1 GCA_020697385.1 Microvirga sp.
AGATCGTCACACGCCACCCTGTACGGTTTCGATCATGGAAGCGCTTCACTTGAAGAGCCGTACACGAGAGTGCGGCAACCAAGACAAGAAGCGTTAGAGGCGATAGGTTGACCCAGAATGTCTCAAGGTAAAGTGAGAAGGAAACTGCCAGAGCGACCGTCCAGAACACGATTCCATACAGGAACTGTAGTCGGCCAATACGCCCTTTGAAGCTGAAGAAGAAACTGATGATCACAAGCATGTCTGCCAAGCCTGAAGGTGAACTTGGCTTGGCAGATACGATATTAAATATCAATCCCGCAACAGCTCGTTGATCCCGGTCTTCGCCCGCGTCTGCGCATCAACGCGCTTGACGATGACGGCGCAGTAGAGGGACGGGCCGGGCGAGCCGTCGGGCAGTGGCTTGCCAGGGAGCGAGCCCGGCACGACCACCGAATAAGGCGGCACGCGGCCCACAAAGACCTCGCCGGTGTTGCGGTCGATGATCTTGGTCGAGGCCGAGATGAACACGCCCATGGAGAGCACCGAGCCCTCGCCCACGACCACGCCTTCCACCACCTCGGAGCGGGCGCCGATGAAGCAATTGTCCTCAATGATGGTGGGATTGGCCTGGAGCGGCTCCAGCACGCCGCCGATGCCGACGCCGCCGGAGAGATGCACGTTCTTGCCGATCTGGGCGCAGGAGCCTACCGTCGCCCAGGTGTCCACCATGGTGTTCTCGTCCACATAGGCGCCGAGATTGACGAAGGACGGCATCAGCACGACGCCCGGCGCGATGTAGGCGCCGCGGCGCACGGTGCAGTTCGGCACGGCGCGGAAGCCGGCCTGCTTGAACTCAGCCTCGGACCAGCCGTCGAACTTGGACGGCACCTTGTCCCACCACACAGCCTCGCCAGGTCCGCCCTTGATGATGCCCATGTCGTTGAGGCGGAAGGAAAGCAGCACGGCCTTCTTCAGCCATTGATGCACCTGCCACTCGCCGCCGGCGGTCTTCTCGGCCACGCGGGCCTTGCCGGAATCGAGCAGGCTCATGGCCTCGTCCACGGCCTCGCGCACGGCTCCCGTGGTAGAGGGGCTGACATTGGCCCGGTCTTCCCAGGCGGCATCGATCGTTTGGGCGAGGTCAGTGGCGGACATAATCAGCTCGGAGCAAGGGTTTCGTTGCCGCCTGATTAGCAACGGGGATCTGGCCTGTCACCTGATCTATGTTGTGGACCGGCATAACGGCCTAGCATAGGGTCCGGTCTGCACCCGTTCCGCCCACAGCTTCGGACCCGAGTTCCCGCCGTATGATCCCAGTCCGCGATATGCGCAGCGTTCTCTACGCCACGGCGATTCTGTTCGCCGTAGCGGTGATCGGGATCAGGGGCGCCTTCCTGTGGCTTGAGCACCGCAGCGCCTTGCACCGTGCCGAGGCTGCGACCCAGGATCTTGCTCTGCTGATGGAGGAATATGCCAAGCGGACGCTCGAGACGAGCGACCTCCTTCTCAACGACATCATCGCCTTTGTGCGCCTGAAAGGCGGCGTCGGAGCCTTGAGCGAAACCGCCGTCGCCAGCCAGTACCTCACCGAGTTGACGCAAAGGTCGTCCGCCAGCGATCTGTTGCTGATCATCGACCGGGATGGCAATGCCATCGCCACGGCGATGCCGCAGTTGGGCGCATTGGCGAATTTTGCGGACCGGTCCTGGTTCAAGGCGCATCAGGCCGGAGCGGATACCTTTGTGGGCGGCGCCATCATCGGACGGCTCACCAAGGAGATCCTCTATACCTATTCCCGGCGCATTCCCGATCTGAACGGCGATTTCGACGGCGTGGCGGAAATCGCCCTGCGCCCGGCTTTCCTGCAGGAGATCTCGCGCTCGGATGGGAACACGGGCGACATGATCCTTGGCATGTGGCGCGGGGATGGACGCGTCATCGCCCGTACGGGCCTCAAGCCGGATCAGACAGATTCCGGATTGGGGCATACGGCGCTGTTCAACGAACTGGAGGGACAGCGCAGCGGCACCTATCGCGCCAGCGACATGGGTGACGGCATCGAGCGCATCGTCTCCTTTCGACGCTTGGAGCGCTGGCCCATCACCGTCACGGCGAGCGTTCCCGTCGCGACCGCATTGGCGTCCTGGATGACCGGGTTCTACTGGAGCGCCGGGATCAATACGCTGGTGCTGGTCGCCCTCTGCTGGCTCACCTGGATCGGGGTGCGCCTCAGCCACCAGACGGAAATCACCCAGAAGGAGCTGCGGCACGTCAATGACAATCTGGCGACCGCTTTGTCCGACAAGGTGATGCTGCTGCAGGAGATCCACCACCGGGTGAAGAACAACCTGCAGGTCACATCGAGCCTTTTGCAAATGCAGGCTCGCCGCTTCCCGGATCCGGGTGTGAAATCGGCCTTTCAGGAAACGCAGGATCGCCTGCGCTCCATCGGGCTGATCCATGACATCCTTTATCGCAAGGACACGGGCGGCACGATCGATCTGCAGGATTATCTCAGTCGCCTCATCGTTGAACTCTCGGCCACCTACGGGGCGGCGTCCCGCGGGATCACCGTCGACCTCGATGCCGAGCCGATCATGATCGATCTGGACCGCGGCACTCCGCTGGCGCTCGCCATCACGGAGGCGATTTCCAACGCGTTCAAGCATGCCTTCGGGCCGGGCGAAGGCGGGAGCATTCTCGTCTCTGCGCGCAGGATCGACGGACGGATCGAGATCGTCGTGCGCGATACAGGCAAGGGCGTGTCGGGCGCACCGGAAAGCGACTCGTCGCTGGGCATGAAGCTCATCCGCTCCTTCGCGCAGCAACTCGGAGGCCAGTTCAGCCTCACGGCCGATAACGGCACGGTGTTTCGGCTCGACATTCCGGCTTGAAAACTACGCCGTCATGGCCGGACTTGATCCGGCCATCCACGTCTTAAGGGCCTCTGCCGGAAAAAGACGTGGATCCCCGGGACAAGCCCGGGGATGACGAAGGGGAGGATAGCTTTGCCTAGAACGACGTGCGCTGGCGGATGGCCGCCGACAAGGTGCCCTCGTCGAGGTAATCGAGTTCGCCGCCCACCGGCACGCCGTGGGCAAGCTTCGTCACCTTGATCGGCAGATGCGCGAGCAACTCGGTGATGTAATGGGCCGTGGTCTGCCCATCGACCGTGGCATTGAGCGCCAGGATCACTTCCGCGACACCGGGCTCCGACACGCGGGCGACGAGGCGCTCCAGGTTCAG
>JAJFBI010000041.1 GCA_020697385.1 Microvirga sp.
AGGTCACCAGGTCGTCGGCTTCGATCTCGTGCCCGCCTCCTGCGACCAGGCGCGCGCGGACGGCGTCACTGTCGCGGGCTCGGCGCACGACAGCGTGCGGGGCGCCGAGGTGGTCATCACCATGCTGCCCGCCGGCAAGCACGTGCTCTCGGTCTGGACCGACATCCTGCCTTCGGTGAAAGAAGGCACGCTGCTGATCGACTGCTCGACCATCGATGTGGAGAGCGCCCGCAAGGCGCATGGGATGGCGCAGGAGCGCAACCTCACGAGCCTCGATGCGCCGGTCTCCGGCGGCGTCGGCGGCGCGAAGGGCGCGACGCTCACCTTCATGGCAGGCGGCGCGAAACAAGCGTTCGACCGGGCCGAGCCGATCCTGTCCAAGATGGGCAAGAAGGTGGTGCATTGCGGCGAGGCCGGCGCCGGTCAGGCGGCGAAGATCTGCAACAACATGATCCTCGGCATCTCGATGATCGGCGTGTCGGAAGCCTTCGTGCTGGCGGAGAAGCTCGGGCTGTCGCATCAGGCGCTCTTCGATGTCGCCTCCACCTCCTCGGGCCAGTGCTGGTCGCTCACCACCTATTGCCCGGTCCCCGGCCCGGTGCCGGCGTCGCCCGCCAACAACGCCTACAAGCCGGGCTTCGCGGCGGCGCTGATGCTGAAGGACCTGAAGCTCGCCCAGGAAGCGGCGCTCGCCTCCGGCGCCGCTACGCCGCTCGGCGCGGAGGCTGCGCAGCTCTACGCGCTCTTCGCCAATGCCGGCCATGACGGCGACGATTTTTCGGGCATCATCAACTTCATCCGCGGGCAAAAGGGTTGATCGCTTGCGAATTGGCAGAACACAGCTTTGACACCCCTCATCCTGAGAGGCTGGCTCATAAACAGGAATAAGCCTCGGTTTCCGTCATGGCCGGGCTTGTCCCCGCCATCCCGATGCGGAAAAGCGCGGCGCTTCAAGCCATCGGGATCACCGGCACAAGGCCGGTGATGACGTCAGAAGCGCTGCCGGTTCTTTATGAGTCAGACTCTGAGGAGGGTTGCGCGAGCAATCCGTCTCGAAGGAGCCTCCAGTGCGCTCTGGATCATCCTTCGAGACGCCTGCTGCGCAGGCTCCTCAGGATGAGGTTTGAGAATACTAGAGCATCGAACGCAAAAGTGGGCACCGGTTTTGCGTGAAAAGATGCGTCAAACCAAAAACTTAAAGCATCGGACGTGAGTTCGAATTCACGTCCGATAGCCGCCACGCGAGACGGCCCTCGAAGGCGAGAGAGCGGCCGCGTCCGCCGATGGCGCGGCCATCGCCTGTTGCGATCAGCAGCAGGTGATCGCGCTGCGGGGTGTAGGTTTCGAGAGCCTCGCCCCGCACGGCCCGTCTCAGGTTGCGGGCGAGCACCGGCCCCTGCCGCACGGCGAAGACGCCGGCCTTGGGGCGCGGATGAGCGACCATCGTGGCGCAATCGCCAGCAGCGAAAGCGGTTTCATCGTTCAGGATCTGAAGCGTCGGGCGAACAGCGAGAAAGCCGCGCTCGTCCTTGGCCCACTCAGTCTTGGCGAGCGCCGGCGGGGGAGCCGCATGGGTCGAGACGAGCACCGCATCCGCCGGTACGAATCGGCCGCTCGCAAGCACCACCCCGTCCCGGTCGATGCGCAAAGCCGCATCCTCGGCATGGACCGCGATCCTGCGGCGCTTGAGTGCCCGCGCGATGCGGCGGCGCATGCCTGCGTTGATGCCGGGCGCCTCCGACGAGCCGATCAGCGACACCTCGACAGGATCGCTCACCCGTGCCGTGAAAAAGGCCCGGACCGCGAAGGCAAGGCAGATTCCGGCAGCCCCTCCCCCGACGATGGCAAATCGACGGGGACCGTTTGGCGCGAGGGCGCTGTCCGCGAGCCGGTCCCACTTGTCCAGCAGGCTCCCGATGGGTTTGACCGCGAGCGCATGCTCATCCGCTCCGGCGATACCCGACAGATCCGGCGTGATGCCGATATCGACGGAGAGGATGTCGTAGGCCAAGTTCTCACCGCCCTTCAGCAGCACCCGCCGGACCGCCCTGTCGAACCCGACAGCCTCATCCAGGACAAGCCTGGCACCGGCGGCACGGGCAAGGTGCTCCAGATCGATGTGAATCTCGTCCCTCGTGTAGGTTCCCGCCAAGTGCCCCGGCAACATGCCCGAATAGGGTGTCAGGCGGTCCTTGCTGACCAGCGTGATGGCAAGACCCGGCTCGGGATTGCGCACAAAGGCTTCGAGAACCAGAACATGAGCGTGCCCGCCCCCGACGAGGACGAGGTGCTTGCCGGCGCTCTCGATGCTTGATGCCATGGGGCGTGCTCTCCCGAGGGGACACACAGGAACGGGATGTGTTGCACGACACCTACAGCTTTTGCCGGTTTCGTCCATTAGGCTCCCGGTCCCGAATGCCCCAAGGTCGATAGTCCA
Source organism: Microvirga sp. (assembly GCA_020697385.1). Lineage (GTDB taxonomy): Bacteria > Pseudomonadota > Alphaproteobacteria > Rhizobiales > Beijerinckiaceae > Microvirga. The sequence continues at coordinate 2,438 of JAJFBI010000041.1, forward strand.
CCGCATGGTCCGCCCCGTTACCCAGACGGCCAACCCTTCCGCCGATGCCGCTGCCATGCTGCGGCGTCTCGGCTTCGCGATCCTGTTTTTCGCCGTTCCCCTGGCGGCCCTGTTCACGCGGCGCGCCCTCGTGGTGATGGCGCCGCTCGCGGTGATTCTCCTTGTTCTCGCCTCGGTGTTGGACGGCAGCGCGAAGCATGCCCGGGAGAAGATGCTGGCGCTCGCGACCTCCACGGGGGGAATCGCCGGGCTCGTCCTGCTGTTCTGGGCCGGGCTGTCTCTCGCCTGGACGCCCTTCCTGCCCGAGGCGTCGGAACGCCTGTTCAACATCGCCGGCATGATTCTCATGGGGCTCGGCGGCTATCTGGCCGTGCCGGAACGCATGCGCGCGGCCAATCTCTATCTCCTGCCCGTCGGCGTGGGCTTGGCGGCCGTGATCAGCATTCCCCTGGCGCTCCAGGGCGGCAGCCGCTTCGACCCGGAGGGCCTGAGCCTCGAGCGCGGCATGCTCATGCTGGCCCTGCTGATCTGGCCGGCCCTCGCCTGGCTCCATTCCCGCGGCAGGAATCTGGAAGCCGTCGCGCTGGCGCTTGCGGTCGCGGTGGCAGCGCTGCTCACACGGGAGGGGCTGCCCCTCTACGGTCTCGCCGCCGGCGCCCTCGTGTTCGTTCTGACAGCAGCAAGCCCCAAACTCGGCCCCCGGCTGGTTGGGCTGGTCATGGCGGGGCTCCTGCTGTTCGCGCCGCTCCTGCCCTTTCTCCTCAAGCCTCTTGCGGCGGGCTTCTTCGGCGCACGGGCGCCGGTCACCGCAAGCCTCGAGGTCTGGCGCCAGATCGTTCTCAACGAGCCGTTGCGGCTCCTCACGGGGCATGGCCTGGAAACCGTCCTGCGCGGTCGGTACTTCGGCCTGATTCCCCGGAACGCTCCCTCCACCCTGCTGTTCGAGATCTGGTATGAGCTCGGCGTTGTGGGTGCGGTGGCGGCAAGCCTGCTGCTTTACCGGTCCGTCGTCGGCATCCAGAGCCACCGAGCCACCGTGGCGCCCGGCATCATGGCGGCCTTCGCTTGCGCCTACACCCTCGGCTGCCTCGGCATCGGCACCACGCAGGTGTGGTGGTTCACCGCGCTCGTGGTCCTCGTGCTGATCTTCGTCGCCATCGAGCGGGGGCAGTTCCGCACCACCCGTCCCAAGGCGATCCTGCGCAAGAAGTTCTGAAGTCGAGCCGTCTGGATGCCGTAACGGTTGACGGAAGGCCCCTGCCTCTGCTTGGCTGAGGGTTCCTGCTTCCCTGCTCGAGGATCCTTCATGCCGATCATCAACCGCGTCGCCGATCTCGCCGATGAAATCACCGCCTGGCGTCGCGACTTCCACGAAAACCCGGAACTCCTGTTCGACGTTCACCGCACCGCCGGAATCGTCGCCGAGAAGCTCAAGAGCTTCGGCTGCGATGAGGTCGTGACCGGCCTCGGTCGGACCGGGGTCGTCGGCGTGATCAGGGGTCGCACGAACAACTCGGGACGCGTGATCGGCCTTCGCGCCGACATGGATGCACTCCCCATCGAGGAGGCGACGAACGTCCCTCACGCCTCCAAGGTGCCGGGCAAGATGCATGCCTGCGGCCATGACGGGCACACCGCCATGCTGATGGGGGCCGCAAAATACCTGGCCGAGACGCGCAATTTCGACGGCACCGCCGTGGTGATCTTCCAGCCGGCTGAGGAAGGCGGCGGCGGCGGCAACGAGATGGTGAAGGACGGCCTCATGGAGCGCTTCGGCGTGCAGGAGGTCTATGGCATGCACAACATGCCGGGCATTCCCGTGGGCCAGTTCGCCATCCGGCCCGGCGCCATGATGGCGGCGGCCGACCGCTTCACCATCACCATCGAGGGCAAGGGCGGCCACGCGGCGCGCCCGCATGACTGCATCGACCCGGTGGTGATCTCCGCCCACGTGATCACGGCCCTGCAGACGATTGCCTCCCGCAATGCCGATCCGCTCGAATCGGTCGTGGTGTCCGTCTGCACCGTGAAGGCCGGCGAGGCCTTCAACGTGATCCCCCAGACCGCCATGCTGCTCGGCACCGTGCGCACCCTCTCGCCGGAGGTGCGCGACCTTGCCGAGACCCGCATCCGCGCCATCGTCGAGAACGTGTGCGCCGCTTTCGGGGCCAAGGCCGAGGTCGAATACGACCGGGGCTACCCGGTCACCATGAACGATCCCGACAAGACCGAGTTCATGGCCGGCGTCGCCCGTGCGGTTGGCGGTGAGAACGCGGTCGACACCACAGTGCCGCCGCTCATGGGCGCGGAGGATTTCTCCTACATGCTGGAGCAGCGCCCGGGCGCCTACATCTTCTTAGGCAACGGCAACACGGCCGGCGTCCATCACCCGGCCTACGACTTCAACGACGAGGCGAGCCCCTACGGCGTCTCGCTCTGGGCGAAGATCGTCGAAACCGGCATGCCGGCGCGATAAGCGGAAGCTGAAAACCGGATTGAGGGCTTGGCCCTCAATCCTTGCTCGAGCAGGCGAGCATGCCCTCGAGATCGATATAGTGCCCGGCGCGATCCCGCTTGGCGGCCAGATAGCTCACGTTCTCCGCCGTCGGGCGGCCCAGGACGCGGTGGTCGGAAATCACCTCCAGGCCGGCTTTGGTCAGTGCCGCGATCTTCTCGGGGTTGTTGGTCATCAGGCGGACCTTGCCGACGCCCAGCTCCTTCAGCATCACGGCGGCGAAATCGAACCGGCGCTGATCCGCCTCGAAGCCCAGCACCTCGTCGGCATCGTAGGTGTCGTAGCCCTGAGACTGGAGCTTGTAGGCGCGGATCTTGTTACTGATGCCGTTCCCGCGCCCCTCCTGGTCGAGATAGAGCAGGATGCCGCCTTCGTTCTCGGCCATGAACCGCACGGTGTTGCGCAGCTGGTCGCCGCAATCGCATTTGAGGCTGCCGAAGAGATCGCCCGTCAGACAGGCCGAGTGCAGCCGCACGGACACGGGCTTCGCGAGATCCGGCTTGCCGACGATGATCGCCACCTGATCGCGCAGGCCCTCGCCGCCGCGGAACACCACGAATTCGCTCACAGGCGCACCTTCCAGAGGCACGGGGGCGCGGCTGACGATGGCGAGATCCGCCGCCTTGGCGCGCCGGAAGCCTCGAACCGCTTCACCCGGGACGCGGATCATGGACGAATCGACCTCGATTCCTGAGGCCAGCGGCACCACGATCACGGCCGGCAGAACCAGCGACAGGCGGGCCAGCTCCAGCGCCTCCTCGTCAAGGGCGTCGGCGGCGCGGACCGGCGCATCGATGCGGCCGTCGATCTTAAGGGCCAGGGTTTCCACGCGAGTGCGGTCGATCACCGGCAGGGCCACGCGCCCGGGCGCTGCCCGCTCGAGGCCGAGGCGGCGAAGCCTTGCGGCCGGAAGCACAAGATGGGCGTGGCTGCCGGCAACGGCCTCAAGCTCGGCCGCCCTGGCCTCGTCCAGATCCTCGACGCCGAGCACGAGCGCGCTGCCCTCGAGGCCGTCGATGACGACCGGCCGGGCGCTGCGGAACTCCATGATCGCCCGCTCGACCAGGGTCGTGGCGGGATTGTCGGACAGGCTCAAGGTCACGCGCATCATCGAAAACTCGGGCAAACAGCCTCACATCTGGCGGAAAATCGGGCGTTTCGGGGCCGGCAAGCCCCTCAAGCCACGCTTCAGGCTGGCTTGCACCCTAGCACAGGCTCGATCCGATCTCTAATGCCAGAGATGTGACCTCTGCCATGCCGGATCAACAGGCCCTCGTGCAAAGGTCTCCTGGCTCGACGGCATACTCGGTCCGCGCTATCTACCTGCCCCGCTTCCGCAGAACACCGGACGATCTCCATGCTTCTCCCCAGGCTCCTCGCTCTTGGCTTCCTTGGCTTTGCCACCACGGCCGGCGCCGCCACCCTCGACGGATTGGCCGTCGAGGTGACGAACACCAGCGAGCCGGTGCTCTGCGCCGAGAAGGACAACGTGGCGATCAACTTCGCCTCAGCCGAAGTGCGGCATTTCCAGATCGAGGCGGTGCATCCGGCCTATATGGGCGCCCTCAAGCAGGATCGCTGGGAGCCGGACTGGACGGCCTGCGAGGATATCTCCGAGGAGACATCCACCAAGCCGCACCCGACCATGTCGACCCTCTACGAGGACGGCAACGTGCGGATCATCGGCCTGTCCTTCACCGAGTTCTGGCGCCCGAGCGATGTGACCGTGACCATCGGCACACGGGTCGAGCGCAACATCCACCTGCTTCAGTTGCTGAAGAAGCGCGGCGACAAGGCCGTGGAGGTGCTGGTGATCTATCCGGGCGACGGCTACTGGCGCATCAAGCCGCTTCCCCCTGAGCATCTGGACTGGACATCCTATGGGTCCTCCTTCCTAGTCGGCCCGGTGGAGTTCGACCAGCGTCCCGTGGTGAACCTGAAGGATGTCGCCTTCGACCCGGCAACCATGACCTTCACGCTGACTCTCGCCAGGGGCGGCCGGGCAAGCGTCGTCATGAAAGCCCTCAACGAGGAGCGCATGACCCTCGACGTCTCCTTCGATCAGGCGGTCTCCGGCCTGCCCTTCGCCGGCCTGCGTTCCATGTACGTGACCGAGTTCAACGCGGACGTGGCCCGTGTGGCGGTGCGTGAGGAGAAGGCCCGCTCCTGGCGCGAGGAGATGATCATGAACTTCCAAGGTGCCAAGGCCACCGATGCGTGGATGGGTCGGCTCGTGCCGTCGCGCCACAACACCAGCGCGCCCGACATGATGTTCAACCGTTTCCGTGCGGTGCCGGCTCCTTAGCATCGGACCCAAAAGTGGAATGCACTTTTGGGGTCAATTCCGATGCTCCTTCTCTTGAATGGCGCATCCTTCAGCGCCGAAAACCGGGACCACTTTTCTGCCGGATGCGCTGGCGGTAAACCGTGCATTCAGCGCCGATATCGCGCGGCCGTCGATGAGGATGAGCCCGGCGCCGATCAACGCCATGCCGATGATGTGCCGCACAGCCAGCGTCTCGCCGAGGATCAGCACGCCGAGCAGAATGGCGCTCACCGGGATGAGGAAGGTGACGAGCCCCACATTGGTGGCGCCGGCCCGCGCGAGCAGGCGGAAGAAGATCAGGTAGGCGACCGCCGTGGAGACGAGGCCAAGCGCCACCAGGGAGAGGACAGCCTCGGTGCTCGGCATGGCCAATGTCCAGGGCCGGTCGACGATCAGCGCCATGGGCAGCAGAAGCATGCTCGACATCGTCACCTGTCCGGCGGCCGTTGCAAGCGGCGGAATCCCCATGGTCTTGAAGCGCCGCCCGAACACGCCGGAAAAGCCGTAGGACAGGGCTGCTCCGAGGATGGCGAGCTGCGCCAGGATCGTGGCATCCCATGACGCCATGGCGGCGAAGCCGATCATGACGGCAACGCCGATGAAGCCTACGATCACGCCCGCGAATTTCTGACTCGTGAGATGCTCGTCGGCAGTCAGGTAATGGGCCACGATCACCGTGAAGAGCGGCGTGGTTGCGTTGAGAATCGACGCGAGCCCGCTGGCGATATGGGTCTGCCCCCAGACGATCAACGTGAAGGGAATGACGTTGTTGAGGATCGACATGCCCAGAAAGGCAGCCCAGGCCTGACGGGTGCGCGGCAGGCTCACACCCATGACCCGCAGGACGAGTAGAAGGGCAAGAGCCGCCGTCAGGACGCGGGTCGCCACGATGGTCAGGGGCGGCAATTCACGCACGGCCACGCCGACGAAAAGGAATGAGCCGCCCCAGATGAGGGACAATACGGCGAGCAGCGCCCAATCGGACGCCGTCATGGTTTTCTGAACGGCGGCTTGTGTCATCGCAACGGTTCCAAATGCCAGAATGTGCATGGCACAAGGCGGCCCGCTGCACGACCCGTTTCCTGCGATCCTGGGGATATCTCCCCTCCTCCAGAGCCGCTCGTAAAGACTTGGTTTACGATGATGGGAAGGAATTCGGCGCCTTTACCTGTCCTTCACGGCTGAGAGGCGAGCCTCCTGCTCGCGATTTTGACCAAAGTAGCGTCCAGCCATGAGCCCGCCCATCTCTCACGAGCCGTCCTACAGCGCGCGCCCTCAACCGGTCCGATCGAGCTTCTGCGTAATGCCTCACGATCCGCGGCCGGCCAGGACCACCACCTTCATCTTCGGCCGCTCGGATTCGCGCTATCGTCCCCTGCTCAATCAGGAAGAGCGGGACCGGCTGCACATCTGGGCCATGATCGTGGCGCTTTCGACCTCGGCAGCGGGCACGACCCTGCTCCTCGCCGCCTTGCTGCACTGAGTCAGTTCAGCGGCCAGACCAGCATGATCAGCGGGATGCCGACCACCACCACGATGATCGACAAGGGCAGCCCAAGCCGCCAGTAATCACCGAACCGATAGCCGCCCGGACCCATGACCAGGGTGTTGCACTGGTGCCCGATGGGCGTGAGGAAGTCGCAGGCCGCGCCGATCGCCACCGCCATCAGGAAGGCATCCGGCTTGAAGCCAAGCTGGGTGGCGAAGCTCGCCGCGATGGGCGCCATCACCAGCACGGTTGCGGCGTTGTTGAGGAATGGCGTCACGGCCATGGCCGCCACCATGATGAGCACGAGTGCACCCGTCGGCGGCAGCATGTTGGCGGCCGATGAGAGCCAGCCGGCGATGAGGTCCGTGCCGCCCGTCGTGCGGATCGATTCGCTCACCGGGATCAGGGCGCCGAGCATCACGATGATCGGCCATTCGACCGTCTCGTAGGCCTCCCGCAGGGTGAGCGAGCCGAACAGCATGAGCAGGACGCCGGCGCCGAAGAACGCGATCGCCACCGGCAGGATGTTGAAAGCGACGAGCACCATGGTGCCCACCAGGATGAGGGCGGGCAGCAGGCTCCGGCGCGCGCTGCCGAGCCGGATCTCGCGCTCCGCGAGCGGCAGGCAGCCGATGTCGCGCAAGGTATCGGGAAGCCGCTTCAGGTTGCCCTGGAGCACGATCACGTCGCCGGCCCGCAACGTGATGGTGCGCAGACGCTCCTTGAAGCGCTCGCCGCTGCGGCTCACGGCGATCAGGTTGACGCCGAAGCGCTCGTAGAGGCCGATGCGTTCCGCCGACAGCCCGGTCAGCACCGAGTTCGGCCCGACGATCGCCTCGATGGCGCCGATCTCGTCCGTGGCCTCGTCGGTTTCCGGCTGCCGGTGATCGCGACTGAGCTTCAGCCCGGCGCGGGCCACGGCGCTCTCCAGCGCATCCGATTCGCCCTCCAGCATGAGCACGTCGTTCTCGCGGATGGTCGCGTCGGGCAGAGGGCTCGAACTGCGGGTCTCGTTGCGGATGATGGCCGCCACCTTCACCTCGCCGTTGGCGAGCCTGTGCAGGTCCGCCACCGTCTGGCCGATGACGTCGGACTCAGGCGTCACGCGGGCCTCGGTCACGTAATCCTTGATGTCGAGGGCGGCATCGAGCGACGCGGCCCCTTTGCGGCCCTGCGGCAGCAGCCGGTAGCCGAAGGCCAGGAAGGCCACGCCCGCAAGCGCGATGCCGATGCCGACGGGCGTGAAGTCGAACATGCCGAAGGGCTCGCCCAGCAGCTCCTCCCTGACCCGCGACACGATGATGTTGGGCGAGGTGCCGACCAGGGTCACGATGCCGCCGAGAAGCGAGCCGAACGCCATCGGCATGAGGAAGCTCGATGGCGGCGTGTTGGTGCGCCGGGCGATCTGGAACGCCACCGGGATCATCATGGCGAGCGCGCCGATATTCTTCACGAATGCGGACAGCACCGTCACCACGCCCACCAGCACCACGATCTGAATCTGCGTGGTGCGAAGATAGGGTCCGACGCGGTTGAGCCCTGCTTCGAGAATGCCTGACCTCGCCACGGCTGCACTGACCAGGAGCGCGCTTGCCACGATGATGACGATGTCGTCGCTGAAGCCTTCGAACGCCTTGTCGGCCGGCACGATGCCGACCAGCACGGCCACGAGAAGAGACAGAACCGCCACGAGATCGTAACGGAAGCGTCCCCAGACAAAGAGGGCCATCATCCCGGCGACGATGGCGAAGGAAAGTATTTGTGGCTGGGTCATGGGAGCGCTAGCGAGAGGAACCGGAGTCCTAACGCGTCACGCTGCTATTTAGTGCCCTGGCCGAGCATCGCGCCCAAAAGTGGAGGGCGCTTTTGGAATCAACGCGATGCTCGCTCTATGGATGGCACATTGCGCTACTGACCCAGAACGAGCGCCCAATAGCGGCCGTAGCGGTTGTCGGCGTCTGCGCGGGCGAGGCCGATCTTGCGGGCCTGGGGCATCAGGAGGTTGCTGTTATGCCCGGGCGAGGCCTTCCAGCGGCTGATGGCGCCATCCACCGAGGACGAGCCTGCCGACAGGTTTTCGGCCGAATAGCCGCTGATCCCGTATTGATCCATACGGCTCACGAAGCTGCCGTGGCTGAGCCGGCCCGCAGCGGCCACGACCCGCGCCTGATGCTCCGCCGCCTTGTTGAGGCGGGAATCCACCGTCACCGGGCTCAGGCCCTTCGACACGCGATAGGCCGAAATGAGGGCTGCCGCCTGGGCCGCGTCGTTCGTGGAACTCGCCAGGACGGTGTCGGTCGGCGTCAGGCCTAAGTCGCCCGCGCAGCCGGCCAGCCCCAGGGCGATCAAGCCGGAAATGAAAAGAGCACGCATCGCATTCCCCTTCGGGCGGCGTTGAGGCGCCGCTCCTCTTGAAAAAAAGCCTTGTGGCGTTCATGTGCTTCGAGCCATGAACCCGATGCCGCTCAATGCCATGGTGCAGCGTGAGGGTCCAGATTCCTCTTACCGCCGCGTCAGCTGACCGCATGCTCCCATCCTCCACAGCTCCCGAAGCCGCCGTGATCGGCGGCGGCCCCGCCGGCCTGATCGCCGCGGAGGTGCTTGCGCGCGCGGGCGTCAGGATCACGGTCTACGACCGGATGCCGTCGGTGGGCCGCAAGCTGCTCATGGCGGGCCGGGGCGGGTTGAACCTGACTCACTCGGAAGAAATCGAGCGATTCGTCGCCCGCTATGCCGAGGCCCGGCCGCAGCTCGCGCCCCTGATCGAGGCCTTCGCCCCGGCCGATCTGCGCGCCTGGTCCGAAGGCTTGGGGCAAGAGACCTTCGTGGGCTCCAGCGGGCGCGTGTTCCCCAAGGCGTTCAAGGCCTCGCCCCTGCTGCGCGCCTGGCTGGCGCGGCTGGACGGGCTCGGCGTGCGCTTCGCCCTGCGCCACCGCTGGCAGGGCTGGGAGGAGGAAGGCCGCCTGATCTTCACCGATGCGGCGGGCGAGATTGTGCGGTCGAAGCCCGAGGCGACGATCCTGGCGCTGGGCGGCGCGAGCTGGCCCCGCCTCGGCTCGGACGGGAGCTGGGTGGCGCTTCTCACCCAGCGCGACATCGCGGTCTCGACACTTCGCCCGGCCAATATGGGTTTCCGCTGCCCCTGGTCCGACATCATGCGCAGCCGGTTCGCGGGCGAACCCCTGAAGCGGATCGCCCTCACCTTCCAGGGAGCCACCGTGAGGGGCGAGGCCGTCGTCACGCAGGACGGCATCGAGGGCGGGGCGGTCTATGCCTTGTCGGCCCGTTTGCGCGACGCCATCGAGCGTGACGGCAGCGCCCTGCTGCATATCGATCTGAGGCCCGACCTGTCCTATGAGACCCTGCTGAAAAAGCTCGGGATTCCGCGAAAGGGTCAATCCGCCTCGACCTTCCTGCGCAAAAGCGCGGGCCTCAGCCCGGTCGGCATCGCGCTGCTGCGGGAGGCGTCCCCGGCCCTGCCGGTCGATCCCGAGGGGCTCGCCCGCCTGATCAAGGCCGTGCCCCTGCGGCTCACCGGCACGAAATCCCTGGAGCGTGCCATTTCCACCGCCGGCGGCGTGCCGTTCAGCGAGCTCGACGCGCGCCTGATGCTGCGCCGGATGCCCGGCGTGTTCGTGGCCGGCGAGATGCTGGACTGGGAGGCGCCCACCGGAGGCTACCTGCTCCAGGCCACCTTCGCCTC
>JAJFBI010000042.1 GCA_020697385.1 Microvirga sp.
GAGGGCGCGGCCGCGGGCCACCTTCTTCACCTCCGCCACGTCCTCCGGGCGCTGCACGAAGGACAGGGCGATCCAGTCCACGCCGGCATCGAGCGCCGCTTCAAGGTCCGAGCGGTCCTTCTCGGTCATGGCAGCCACCGGAATGGTGGTGTCGGGCAGGCTCACGCCCTTGCGGTTGGAGATCTTGCCGGCGACCTCGACCGAAGTCGTGGCTGAGCCCTGCTTCACGCTCTTCACGCGAAGCCGCAGCTTGCCGTCGTCGATCAGAATGGTGTGGCCGGGCTCGAGCGAGGAGAGGATCTCAAGATGAGGCAGGTGCACCCGGTCGATGGTGCCGGGCGTCTTGTCGGCATCGAGGGTGAAGGACTGGCCCGGCACCAGCATGGCGCCGTCGCCCTCGAAGGCGCCGACCCGCAGCTTGGGTCCCTGCAGGTCCGCCAGGATCGCGATGGGCCGCCCGAACTTGGCCTCGACGGCGCGGATCATCGCGACCCGCTCCTTCAGCTTCTCGCGGGGCAGGTGGCTCATGTTGAGGCGGAACACGTCGGCACCCGCCTCGAACAGCTTGGCGATCATCTCCGGGTTCTCGGAGGCCGGCCCCAAGGTTGCTAGAATCTTCGTGCGTCGTGAACGTCTCATTATGGCTGCCCCCCTGGGCGGTTTGTTTCGGTGAGCTGAATGGTCCAGCTCTTCTGTTCTCCGGTGTCGACTTCGAAGAAGCCGCTGCGATCAAAGCCTCTGGCGAGGCAATCCTCCGTGCCGCGTATCGTGAACTCGCGCTCCCGCGTGCACATGAAGGAGCGGCCGCTCCACTCGCCGCCCCGGTCGTAGTCGATGGCGTAGACGTAATAGAAGCGCCCGGCGAGCTGGCCCTTCAGCAGGGTCTCGCAGCCTCGGGCGGTGAGATTCCACCAGCCTTCCGTGACCCACCCTTGCGCATCCCGGTAGCCGAGTGCGATGCCGACCCGGCTCGAGGTCATGTTGCACAGGCGCAGGTCCGCCTTCGCGGGGGAAGCGGCCAGCAGGCACCCGCTCAAGATAAAGGCCGCGAGCGCAAGGCTTCGCCGGCAGGCAGCGGACGATGTGAGGATGAAGGCCTTCATGGATATGGTTTGGTCGAACTGAAAGGAATGAAATCGCACAATGGCTCAAGAACTTTGGCGAATCGTTGTCGGCCAGATGCGCCTCGGGAGCAAGACCTTCGAGCCAACGGGTCGAAGAAATTGCCGGCGGCATGGCCTCTTCGACACAGGCGAAGGTCTCCGGGGCCGCCATTGCTCCCCGTTCGGAGAGGGCGCTGCCGCACTGTCAGGCTTGCGCCTCGGGTTTCGGGCGCGCCACCCAGATGCCGAACAGAATCAGTGCGCCACCCAAGGCCTGGATCGGCGTCAGCGCCTCGTTCAGCACCGCCCAGCCGAACACGGCTGCGGCGATCGCCTCCAGGAAGATCACCAGCGAGGAGAAGGTCGCCGGCAGCCGACCGAGCGCGATGGCAAGCAGGCCCTGGCCGCCCGCGTGGCTGATGTATGACATGGCAAGCAGCGCCGCGATGCCTTGCGCCGTCTGCGGAATCACCCGCGTGTCGAACAGGATGGCAATGACCAGAAGGATGGCCGAGGTGATGAGCCCCGCCTCGAAGGTCACCCTGGCGGCGCCCGCCGTCTTGCGCGCCCGACTGGCGGCGAGAAAATACATGCCGAAGAAGAAAGCCGTGGCGAGCCCGTAGAGATCGCCCTCGATCCGGGCCGGATCCGCCTGGAGACTCTGGCCGATCAGGGCGGCTCCGCCCAGCAGGCAAAGGCCGAGGCCGAGAAAGGTGCCCCGCGACACCTGCTGCCGGAGCACGAGCCAGACGGTCAGCACCACAAAGAGCGGCGCCATGGTGGCAAAGAACGTGGCATTGGCCACCGTGGTCTTGAGAATCGCCAGGTGCCAGAAGAAGAGATCTCCGGCAAAGACGATGCCGCCCAGAATGCTGGCCCTGGAAAACCGAACCCTCGGCGTGCCGGCAGGCGCACGCTTCTCCTCGATGCGCATCCAGGCATAGAGAAGGGGAAGGCAGAGCGAGACGCGCCAGAAGGCGCTGGCGAAAGGCCCCACATCCGCTGGAACTCCGCCCATGTCGGCGGAGGCGAAGCGGACGAAGATCGGGGAAATGCCCATGGCCACGGCACCCAGGCAGAGGGCGGCAAAAGCAGAGGCGAAGCCCGGTTCAAGGCGGGCCGTGGTGGATGTCGGGGACATGTCGGTCTTGAAAGTCTGTTGCGCGGAAGGTCGCGTTGTCAGGGTTGGAGGGGCAGGGTAAGGCTTTTCCTCCGCCGTTCAATCCATCCTTATCCGAAACCCATTTCTCCATGCCTGCTTCCGCCGCGCTCAGGCTCGATGAGCCTGATCTTGAGACTCATCCGGTCGAGACCATTTCCGGCTCCGTCGAATCGGGGATCCTGATCCTGTGCGACCATGCTTCGAACGCGGTGCCACCGGATTTAGGCGATCTCGGCCTGCCGGAAACCGAGTTCCAGCGCCACATCGCCTACGACATCGGTGCCGCGGCCGTGACCCGCTCGCTCGCCCGGCGCCTCGGGGCTCCGGCAATCCTCACCCAATTCTCGCGGCTGATCATCGACCCCAACCGGGGCAGGGACGACCCGACCCTCGTGATGCGCCTCTCCGACGGGGCGGTGGTGCCGGGCAATGCCCGGATAGACGAGGCCGAGGTGCAGCGGCGCATCGCCCGGTTCTACGACCCTTACGACCACGCCATTGCGAACGCGATCCACCGGGCCATGGCGGCCGGCCATCCGCCGGTGATCGTGACGGTCCACAGCTTCACGCCGGTCTGGCGCGGCTGGCCCCGGCCCTGGCATGTAGGCATTCTCTGGGATGCCGACGACCGCTTCGCCAGGCCGCTCCTGGACGGGCTGCAGGCAGAAAACGGACTCGTGGTCGGCGACAACGAGCCCTATGATGGGGCGCTGGCGGGCGACACGATCGACCGCCATGCGACGGTCCGGGGGCTTGCCAATGCGCTGATCGAGATCCGTCAGGACCTGATCGCCTCCGATGAGGGCGCCGAGGAATGGGCGGAGCGCTTCGCCCGGCTGCTCGAGCCTCTCAGCAAACGGCCGGAGCTTCGGGCGCCTCGGATCTTCGGCACACGCACCCGAGACCGCCTGCGCCAGCATGGAGGATCGAGCCAATGAAGGACATCGACGACAGGACCCGCACGGAACTGGAGGCTGCCGCCTTCCGCAGACTCGTCGAGCACCTGCGCGAGCGCACGGACGTTCAGAACATCGACCTCATGAACCTGGCGGGATTCTGTCGCAACTGCCTGTCCAACTGGCTGAAAGACGCCGCCGCCGAGCGCGGCGTCGCCCTCTCCAAGGAGGACAGCCGGACGCACGTCTATGGCATGCCCTACGACGAGTGGAAGCAGCGCCACCAGGGTGAGGCGAGTGCGTCCCAGCTTGCAGATTTTGAGAAAACGAAGCCGGGGCATTAAAACGGCTTCAACCAAATGACCATAACACTGGCGCCAACGCCATCAATCAGGGGCTTCATTCATGGATGACGCAGCTTTCAACACCGAATCCGTCGCCGCCGACCAGCTGAAGGCCTTCATCGAGCGCATCGAGCGCCTCGAGGAAGAAAAGGCCGGCATCGCCGGCGACATCAAGGACGTCTATGCCGAGGCCAAAGGCAACGGCTTCGACACCAAGGTCCTGCGCAAGATCATCTCCCTGCGAAAGCGCGACTACGCCGAGCGCCAGGAGGAGGAGGCGATCCTCGAACTCTACATGCAGGCACTCGGGATGATCGGCTAGAACCGGTCTTCTCCGAAGCTTGAAAAGGGCCCTGCAGCGCAATCTGCGGGGCCTTTCTTATTTTTGGGATTGCCACCCTCTCACGTCATCACCGGCCTTGTGCCGGTGATCCCGATCATCTGAAGGCGCCGGGCTTGTCCGCATCGGGATGGCCGGCACAAAGCCGGCCCTGACAGTACGGTGGGTTAGGGTCCTCGAAGCGACTGACTTAGGAGCCGTCCACCAGCATCAGGCCCTGTAAAATTTCGACCGTCGCAGGCGGCAGCGGGGTCGACCGGCGCGTTTCCTTGTCCACCATGACGATGGTCGCCTCCGTCGTGGCGGCGAGATGCCCATCCTTGAAGATGCCCTGGGCCAGGGTGAACGAGCTGCGGCCGACCCGCACGACGCCCGTGCCGATGTCGACGCTTCCGGGCCAGAAGAGCTCGGCCCGAAAATCGATCTGCAGCCGGGCGATGACGAAGCTTCTGCCCTCGGTGGCCAGCGGCCTTGCCGGGTCGTACATGAAGGCGACCCGGCCGACCTCGGAGAAGGTGGCAAAGACCGCATTGTTCACGTGCCCCTGCCGGTCGAGATCCGCATAGCGGATGTCGGTGGAGGTGCGGCTCGGATAGGCCGTGAGCGGGCGCAGGGCGTTCAAGTCGTTCATCGTCCGGTCCTTGTCATGGGGCCATAGAATACGAAATGCCGTGTGGCTCAAGAGAGCGAGCTGGCGGCAAGGCCGCTTTCGATCCTGGATGATCAGCCATGCAGCCCGCGCCCTCGCTCCGGGCGATCCGGTTCTCTATAGACTCCAAAAGATTCGCCACGGGAGGGATGTATGAAGCGCGCGGCACACGAAGTCACGGAACCTCAGGACGCTGAAGCGCGCCGGAGAATTGCTCCTGTCATCTGCTACCCGGTCGAGACCTTGCCGCGACCCGATCTCGCCGCCTATCAGGCGGCCCGCGACGGCTGGGACAAGGTGGACGAGGTCGTGGTGCCGCCGCGCGAGGCGCGCTGCTTCCACGTGCCGGCGGGCTCGTTCTTTCGCATCGTCAGCATCGAGGGACCGCAGGTGGGCGACCTCAATCTGTGGTCGGCCGGGGACATCAACGAGCGCTTCTTCTCCGGCAAAACGCGGGCGCTGCACGGCACCCATGTCTCCACCGGCGATCAACTCTGGTCGTGCCTGCCTTACCTGCGCCCCATGGCGACGATCACCCACGATACGCTGGACTGGTACGGCTTCGATGCGTTCGGTGGATCTGTTCACGACGTGATCGGTACGCGCTGCGATCCCTACACCCACAAGCTCCTCTCCGGGCACGAATACCACCATTGCTGCCACTCGAACCTCACCCGAGCCCTGAGCGAGCGCCTGGGCAAGCCGAAGCAGGAGGTGGAGCCCGCCGTTCACGACGTGCTCAACGTCTTCATGTGTACCGGCTTCACCCGCGACACGGGGCAGTATTTCATGAAGGCGAGCCCGGTGCGGCCGGGCGATTATCTCGAGTTCTTCGCCGAGATCGATCTTTTGGGCGCGCTCTCCGCCTGTCCGGGCGGCGATTGCAGCGCGGAGCATTCGAGCGACACGGCTGTCTGCCATCCGCTGCTGGTGGAAGTCTACAGGCCCAAGGCGGCACCCTCCGGGTGGACCTCGCCGCCTCCCAACAGCTACAGCCGCAGGCACGAGGATTGAAACGAAAAAGGGCCCCGACGGGGCCCTTTCTTATTGCACCACTTTCAGCGGTTTGACCGCCGGTCCCGTGAACCGGTTCGTCGCCAGATCGGCCACCGGCTTCTTCGAGAAACCCATATGCAGGCTCGGCTCCGCCGTCATGAGGGCCGTGAGCGCCGTGGCGGGCGGCTGCTTCGCTGCGGCTGCCGGAGCCTTGGGTGAAGCAGCGGGCTGGGGCTTCGTCGGCTTGGGGTCCTTGGGCGTGGAGCCCGTGGTCGCGACCGGAATGTCCACCGGCGCTGCGGCCGCGACTTGGATCGGGCGCTGGTCCGGGCGAGGTGGAGGTAGCGGAGCCGAGGAGATGCTTGCGACGCTGGTCGTGCCGCGCAGGTCCGCAAGAACCGGAATCGGGTTCGTGGCCGAGAGCGAGTCGGGACGCGCCGGAGGCAGCGGCGCATAGGCCAGGGCGACCGTGCCGGCAAGAGCCTCGATGTCGGTGTCATCCGAGTCGGGCCTCCGCGGCGGCATCGGCGCGAAGGCCATGCCCTTGGCAATCGACATCTCCGAGGCGCCAGGGCCCTGCTGCCAGCCCAGGGCCGTGCCGGAGGCGGTCTGGACCGTGCCCGGGGCCCCGTTGATCCGGGTCGGCGGCAGTGGAGGCGGCGGGGGCGGCGTCAGGTCCTCACGCAGGGCAGGGGCCATTGAGGCCACGACGGCAGGCGCAGGCGGCTCGGGCCGCGGCTGGATCGCAACCGGTGCGCGCCGCGCCGCTGGTGCCGGATTGCCGTAGGATTGCAGGGCCGCGTAGACCGACGAGTTGGAGTCGCTCGCGTAATTGTCCTGCGGCGACGGCTGCTGGCGGGACGCGATGAGCGCCCGGCCCGGCCGCGACGCGACACGGATCTCCTCCGCATCCTCGTCCTCGTCGTCGCCGCCGCCGAACAGGGTGGCCCAGAAGCTCTTGCGGCGCGGCTGGTTGGCGATGGCCTCTTCGGCATCCGCGTAGGCCGTGTAGCCTGCCACCGCACCGCCCTTGGCGAGAACTTCGGCCCGCGCCTCATTGTATCCGGGCAAGGGCCTGCCGTCGGCCGGAATATGCACGGTCTTGCCGTCCGGGAAGATGCTGGCGAGCTGCGACCGGGTCATGCGGGGCCAAGCGCGCACGCTGCCCACATCAAGGTGGATGAAGGGCGTGTAGGCATTGGGATAATAGCCGACTCCGCCGTTCTGGAGCCGCATACCGATGGCCCGGATACGGGCGGCGGACACGTCGGGGAGGTAGAAGTCCAGGGCCTTGCCCTGCATATGCTGGCTGTTCTTGGCCACCGCGCTGGAGCGCCGCCGGAGCATCGAATTGGTGTGCGGAGAACGGTAGGCCGAGTTCACGTGGACAGGCGCATCGGATCCGGCTTCCTGGTAGACCTCCCACAGCGTGTCGAACAGGCGCGGGTCCATGCGTGTCGACTCGGCGCGTCGCCAGTCGCGCAGGAACCAGTTGAGCTGCTGCAGCGCGCCCTGGTCGTACTGCCCGTTCCGCCGGAAGGTGACGGTGAGGGTTTCCTTGGTGTTGTTGTGGTAAAAGGTCAGCGTGCGGGTATCGCCGTCGGCCACCGCATCCTGCGTGCCGTGCACCCCGCCCATCATGACGGCCAGAAAGGCCGCAAGACCAATGCCGACGCGACGCGCCGAAGCATCGGATCCAAAAGTGGACACCACTTTTGGGATCCATCCGATGCTCTGCTTTTTGAAGAGCGCATCGCTTGGGGCGAAAAACCGGGACCACTTTTTCGCACGATGCGCGAAGCGGCCAGTACGCATTACTCTCACTGTGCTACTCGTCTTTACCGGGCTGCATCCGTGGATGCGGCAATCCTTATAGTGAAAGGATCTTTGCCGAAGACGGTTACGTTCCCGTTAAGTGAGTGAGAGAAACTGGTTGAAAAGGTGCTGGGAAGAGGGAGCTATTCGGACAGGTTCAAGGCGGCGCGGACCTTGCGGTCAAGGCCATAGATATCCTCGAAACGCTTCATCTCGCCCTTCTCGTCGACCGAGAGGGTGAAATAGGTCAGATGCACGGGCAGAGGGTCCGTGAGGTGCACATAGCGCTCGCCCTTGCCGATGAGGCCCCGCAGCTTCTGCTCGGTCCACTTGCCGTCCTGGCCCATGATCTCTTCTGCGAGCTCGAAAGGCTTGTCGACGCGCACGCAGCCATGGCTGAAGGCGCGCTTGCTGGCGGAGAAGAGATTGCGGTTCGGGGTGTCGTGCAGGTAGACCGCATGCTGGTTGGGGAACATGAACTTCACGTAGCCCAGCGCATTGCGCTCGCCCGGCGGCTGCTGCACCGAGATCTGATTGCCTCTGCGGATGACCTTGTAGCCCTTGCGCGCCGCATAGGAAGGATCGCTTGCGAGCGCCGGGAGGATCTCCTTCTTCATGATCGACGGCGGGATCGTCCAGGACGGGTTCACCACCATGTATTTCATGTTCTCCGAGAAGATCGGCGTCTGCGACTGTTCCTTGCCGACGATCACGCGGGTCTCGTGAACCACGTTGCGGCCTTCCGTCAGGCGCAGACGGTATTCGGGGACGTTGACGGCGATGTGCCGGTCGCCCAGTTCGGCCGGCAGCCAGCGCCAGCGCTCCATGTTGGCGATGATCTCGGATGCGCGCTGCGCAACGGACGGGCCGGAGAGCGCCGCCACGGTCTGGGGATTTAGCACGCCCGTATCCGGCAGCCCTTTTTCCTTCTGGAAGGCCGCCACTGCGGAGGCGACGCGCTCGTCGTAGACGGTCTGGTTGTCGGAATCCTTGGCGAGATTGAAGCGAGCGCGGATCAGAGGGACGCGCGGATCCTTCATGCCGACGCGCAGGATCGGACCCTTGGGAAGGCGGACGCTGGGCTGGGAAGGATGGTTTTCACGCAGCTGCGCCAGCCGCTCTTTCAAGGCCCTATAGCCGGCATGCGGCGGATTGTATGCCGCCAACGCCGCACCGGCGTTTTTCGCCGAGGCGACCTTGCTCAGCACTTCACTGACATCGGGAATTGCCAGTTTCGGTGTCACAAGCTGCGAGAGGCGCGGAAGATCGATGCGGGCGCCTCGGGCATCGCGGGCATAGCGAATCACGGAGAGCGACAGCTTCACATCGGCCCTGGCCCATTGCGCAAAGGGTGCATCCTTGCGCAGACCCGCATCATGAAGGACGTAGTCGGCCGGATCGAGACCATCCTCATCCGCAGTCTTCAGGCGGTCCATGGCGGCGCGGGCCGCCGGTGTCCAGGTTCCATCCTGCGCCCATAACAGAGGCTGCTCGGCCTGCGCGTAATGAGCAGCCAGAGCGGCGCGATCCTTGGCGCTCACACGCAACTCGCGCATGGCCGTATCGTCGGCAAAGAGGCCTTCCACGGCTATGCGGATGATGTCGGCCTGCATGAGAGCCGTGACGGGTGCCGCGTCGGGCAGGGGAATTTCGATGGCCGGAGCAGGTTTCAGATCCGAAGCTTCGATCGACACTGGCGCCGGCTCAGTAAGCGGGATGGCCTGGGAGGCGACATCCTGCAAGGCAGGCGCATCCTGGATCGCCACATCGTGGAACGATGGCTGCGCGGGGCTCTCAGTAGCGATGGGCTCAATGCGATCGGCCTGTGGGCTGATGGCGATGTCGTTCGCCGAAGCGACGAGAGGCAGGAGAGAAACGGATCCGAACAGACCGAGCCAAACGGCTGTCTTGCGCAATCCACGCATGACCATGCTCCTCGTCGCAATGAATGTGGAGGACATCAGCAATCCTCCATCCAATGAATTTCGTCAGTGTGCGGGCACACGTCTGTTACGCTTAACGCGCAAAACGCCATGCGGCTTCACCGTCTAAGCCAAGTTCTTTCAATTTTCTTTAAAGCCATTGGCCGGCCGCTCCCGAGCCGGCGCGGCATGGCCGGCATATGTCCTTGAAAACAAAGGAGCGCGAAGCTAATCGCCTGCGCCCTCACAGTGTCCGGCGCCTGAATTTTGCCGAAAGCGTTAATCAGCGGTAAAGCGTTCCCATTGCGCGTTGCGCTGTCTTCAGGAACTCCGCTGGGCGGGATCAGGGTGAACCGGGCTCTGACGGTAACCCGCCTCCTGAAGAGTGACCGTCCGGCACGGGTTGATCCCTGTGAGCGGGCGGCCAATATGTGTGCAGTATCTCCGCCCTCGATTTCCGGACAGGCCCTGCCCCGTGACCTCTCAGACATCTTCCGCCTTGCATCTCCCCTTGTCGGCCGGCGCGGCACAGACCGAACTGGGCGCGCTGCCCGAATGGAACCTGTCTCACCTCTATCCCGGCATGGACAGCGAGGAGTTCAGGCGGGATCTCGCCAAGGCGGAGGCTGAGTGCAAGGCCTTCGCCGCTTCCCATCGCGGCAAGCTCGATGCCATGGCGCGGGGCGAGCGCGCATCGGAGACGCTGAGCGAGGTCGTCAAGCGCTACGAGGCCCTGGAGGATCTCCTTGGGCGCCTCATGTCCTATGCAGGTCTCGTCTATTCCGGCGACACCACCGATCCGGTTCGGGCCAAGTTCTACGGCGACACGCAGGAGCGCCTCACTGCGGCCTCGACCGAGCTGCTGTTCTTCGCGCTTGAGCTTAACCGTATCGAGGATGCGGTGCTCGACGAGGCCATGAGCACGGAACCGCTCAAGCATTACCGGCCGTGGATCGAGGATCTGCGCAAGGACAAGCCCTTCCAGCTGGACGACCGGATCGAGCAGCTCTTCCACGAGAAGTCGGTGACCGGCCGCTCGGCCTGGAACCGTCTGTTCGACGAGACCATGGCTTCCTTACGCTTCAATGTGCGCGGGGAGGAGCTCCCCATCGAGCCGACGCTGAACAAGCTGCAGGATTCTGACGAGAGCGTGCGCAAGGACGCCTCGGATGCGCTGGCGAAGACCTTCAAGGCCAATCTTCGCACCTTCACGCTCATCACCAACACGCTCGCCAAGGACAAGGAGATATCGGACCGCTGGCGCGGCTTCGAGGACGTGGCCGATTCCCGCCATCTGGCGAACCGGGTCGAGCGCGAGGTGGTGGAGGCCATGGTGTCCGCCGTGCGCGAGGCCTATCCGCGCCTGTCGCATCGCTACTATGCCCTGAAAGCCCGGTGGTTCGGCAAGGACAAGCTCGACCATTGGGACCGCAACGCACCCCTGCCGAAGGTCGAGCAGCGCACTATCTCCTGGAACGAGGCCCGTGACACGGTGCTGTCCGCCTATTCGGCCTTCTCGCCGCGCATGGCCGACATCGCCCGCCGCTTCTTCGACGAGGGCTGGATCGACGCCCCCACGCGCCCCGGCAAGGCGCCCGGCGCCTTCGCCCATCCGACCGTGCCCTCGGCCCATCCTTATGTGCTCCTGAACTACCAGGGCAAGCCGCGGGATGTGATGACGCTGGCCCACGAACTCGGCCACGGCGTGCATCAGGTCATGGCCGGGCCCAACGGGGCGCTGATGGCGCCCACGCCCCTGACGCTCGCCGAGACGGCATCGGTCTTCGGCGAGATGCTCACCTTCCGCCGCCTCCTCGACCAGACCACCGACCCGGTGCAGCGCAAGGCCATGCTGGCCGCCAAGGTCGAGGACATGCTCAACACGGTGGTGCGCCAGATCGCGTTCTACGCCTTCGAGCGCAAGGTTCATCTGGAGCGCCGCAACGGGGAATTGACGGCCGACAAGCTCTGCGAGCTCTGGATGTCCGTGCAGGACGAGAGCTTAGGCCCGGCGATCCGCCTCGGCCCGGGCTACGAGAGCTTCTGGACGTACATTCCGCATTTCATCCACTCGCCGTTCTACGTCTATGCCTATGCCTTCGGCGACTGCCTGGTGAACTCGCTCTACGGGGTCTATGAGCG
>JAJFBI010000538.1 GCA_020697385.1 Microvirga sp.
TTCCCCGCCAGGTGGGCTCAGCTTGGAAACAGGTCATCAAATTGTCGCTACCCAACGACTTCTCGATCCGCAACCCCGCCAAGTGGGTACTGCGGCATACCCGAGCGAAAGCAATCAGCGGCACGGAAGCGAAGGCAACAGTCCCGAGCAGAGCCCGCAGGAGCTCCACATGCTGATACGAGCGACCATCGCCGTGCTTGATCAGCCCCATGATCCCCCTTACGCTGCGCTGCGGGACATCAAGGACGAGAAGCACGGTCGCGGCCATGTACCGGGCATCGTGTAGCCGGGCAAACCATCCGGCAGCCTCCTTGAGCAGGGGCCTTCCACCGGACGTGATCCGAATTCGGCTTCAGGGGCCCGGCCGGTGTTCGAGGTGAACACCCGATCACTCTCCTCCCAAAGTTGGCGAGCTTGGGCCCCTGGCGTCACTTGCTCCACTGGATGCTCGTGTCCACGCCCTCGAAACGATCTGCGCTGCCTCCCTACACATCTTCCCGATCGGCAGTTCGTCGGCACCGAGGAGTCCTGGCCAGGCTCGTGTCTCGGGACAGCTGATGTGCGACGTTTCACGCCAGTTGATCTGCGACAGACGGTCTAGGTTTCTGTGGTGACCGTCCGCGGCAATCTGGCCTTGATCGGGTCGAAATCGTCGCGTTTCATGGTGATGGTCGGTAGGCCCAGATCTGCAAATTGGCCGTCTCACCAGGCGATATGGCTGTTTGGAAGTGACGGGCTTCGTTGGTGGTTGCAGTTTCGTGTACCGGATGTGTACCTCTCTGGCGCAAGGCCGGTGGGCAATCGACCCGTCCGCCCGTACGGCCGGTCAAGGTGAGCGCCGAGCAAGGTGCCAGCCATCGCGTCGTGGCCACGGGCTTCGCGCCACCGAACCTGTCTCGCGTCAAGCTTCTTGCGCAGTTTGACCCCTGAGGCGATTGGCCGTTTGGCCGTTGGTCGGGCTGCGCCTTGCCGCCTGTGCGCTCGGGCTTTGCCGCGCGTCGTCATCGCCCGCGTGATCATGGCTGCCGTTCGCCGAGTCTAGGCTTCTCAAAGGGTCCCGTCGTGAAGATGCCTACGCGCTCATTGCCAGGTGCTGAGCCGATCAGGGCGCGGGCGGCGTCGGTGGCGACGCCGGAAATGTCGTCGGCTGCGGTGTGCCGGCGGGCGTAGAGCGGTCGCGGAACAGCCAGGCGTAGCCATGAGCGAGTGCAGTGAGTCGTTCGACTAGAACGAGTGCATCTGCCGTGGTCCGGCCGGCGTTCTCGGCGAGGTGGAGCAGCAGGCTCATCAGGTTGCGACCAGCGTCGTACTGCTGGCGCATCTAGTAGGCGCTTGAACCGCGCCCCTCTTGGAGCGCCGCATCACTAGCTAAGCTCATGGTTGTCCCTGACCTCAGGGTGGTTTCGGTTAGGTGTTGTCCAGCAGCGAGGGCCGGCTGCCCTGACTCCTCTTGAGGAAGGAACAGTATGAACCGCAGATCAGAACGCTCGTTTTGCCCGGGCGTATCTCGTCGGGCTGTTGATTTGGGTCGACCAGTGGTGAGCGCGTGCCGGAAGGTGTTTGTGTGAACCTTAGCCGCGAGGCTCTAGCCGCCTTCTCGGCGGCAGGGCCCCGCACGGCACCCCGAGTACGCCTGTGCGCGACACGAGGACGACGATGGTAATCGTCAGGTTGCGGGACATGGGTGAGATGAATGTCTCATCAGTACGGACTTACAGGCAGATCGGGCGCGCCCGCAACCAACCAACGGAAGAGGAAATCGACATTGTTCAGGACCAGGAGACAACCGGCGCCGTCAGCGAAGACCGGCCCGATGAGCAAGGTGAAGACGTTGTTCAGAACCAAGAGACAACCGGCGCCGCCAACGAAGACCGGCCTGATGAACAAGGTGAAGACGTTGTTCAGGACGAAGAGACAACCGGCGCCGCCAGCGAAGACCGGCCTAATGAGCAAGCTGAAGATGCTTTTCAGCAGTCGGAAAGAGATGACAAAGACCTCGCCGAAGGCGAAGAAGCCCGGCAGAAGAAAATGACGCAGATCCGCGACCTCTGGAGTGGCACCAACTGACATCGGACGGCCTGGACTGTCTGCGGGTTCAGCATCTAGCACCGTAACGAGACATACAAAAGGAGAAGCGATGACCGAAGAACAGAACCCCAGCCAGGCGGCGGGGGGCAAGTCCACCAACGCCAAACTGGCGGCAGCCGCGGTCGGGGGCTACGTACTGGGCCGGACGAAGAAGGGTGGCGCCGCGCTCGGCCTGGCGTCGTGGCTCGGCGGCAACCAGGCTGGCCAGCAGGCGATGGCCATGGCCCGGAAGGGCCTCACCCAGGTGGCGCAGTCCGAGCAGGTCGCGCAGATCATGGCGCAGATTCGCGGCCCGCTGATGGAGGCCGCGCAGAAGGTCGCCACGCAGGCCGCGCTCGGCCGGGTCACCGCCATATCCAACGGGCTGACCGCTCGCACGCGGGCGCTCAGCGAAGTCGGCAGGACCACCGTCGAGGGCACCGCCGAGACGATCAAGGGCGCCGCCGAGACGGTGAGCGACACGACCAAGAAGGCCGGAGGCGGCGTCAAGGGCGCCGCCGAGACGGTGAGCGACACGACCAGGAAGGCCGGAGGCGGCGTCAAGGGCACCGCCGAGACGGTGAGCGACACGACCAGGAAGGCCGGAGGCGGCGTCAACGGCACCGCCGAGACGGTGAGCGACACGACCAAGAAGGCCGGAGGCGGCGTCAAGGGCGCGATCGGGAAGTTGACCGGGAGGAAGAAGGGCAAGGCCGAGGAGCCGAAGGCCGAGGAGCCGATGGCCTAGGAGGAGACGCCGGAAGAGGAGTCCGACGAGGGCGAGGAAGAGGAGCAGGGCGAGGAACCTCGACCCACGAAGGAGCAGGGCCGACAGCCCCATAAGATCAGTGAGGTATCGATTGATACGCGCCCGCCAAACCCGCACTGCGTAAGCCGGCCTCGACGGGGTGCAGGATTTACACCCCTGGCCGGGGTAGTACTCGGTTGGAGGCTATGAGCCAGCTTTAGGCGCCAGTGGGTAAAGGTATACAGGTGATTCATCATGACTACCGCTAAAGACGTCGGAAGCATCATCCTGCTAGTACTACTGTCGCCGTTGGCGCTCATCGCGCTGCTGCTCGGCGCTTTGTTTGCGATACCGGTCTACATCATCGGAGTCATCGTGGCGTTCGCGCGGCATGATGAACTC
>JAJFBI010000043.1 GCA_020697385.1 Microvirga sp.
CCGGATCGTGATGGGTCCAGCTTGGCCTTGGGCATTGCCGGAATGATGCGGCCGGCTTCGTGCAGTAGCGCGGGCTTCTTGCCTTTCAAGCACTCTGCCTTTGGAACTGCCCAAATGACCTATCGTTTACCCAAGTGAGGTATGTCTGTGGCGATGCGGCACCGATCTTCAAGTCGGGCCGAGCCGTGTTTGATCGCATATATGAGGCAGGGCAGTGACGGAGTTGGAGACGATCAAGGAGGCTGTGACAGCCTCCACGCGCGATGAGGAACTGGCCTCGGCGACCTGTTATGAGGTCGAGGCTTATGTGAGGCTCTGGCCGTTCGTTTTTCTGGTCAATGAATGGGACATTTGGAACGGGAGCAGGAGAGCGCTCAAGCTCCAAGTCATTCGTTGGCTTGAAAACGAGGGTGAGCCGTTCGACTTCTTTCAGATTCGCACGGGCATTGGCCTCATGGGCTTCAAGGATCAGAAAGCCGCCGAAAAGTTCGAGCTGCGGTGGTCGGTTGGGTCGAGCAGACGGCCGGCCTCGAACGGAGACTGGAACCCACATCCGCTCAAAAGCACCTTCGAGCCTGTCCACGTGAATTGAAGCTCTTGGGCAGCACGAGCGTGATGGTTGCCGCTGGAACGGAAGCGGTTTGGGATCCGTTGGATTCGTATCACGGGAAAGGAGGGAGGATCGTGACACGCTTTGTCGACAGGCCATTCGACTGGGTGACGGCACTCGCTGTAGCCTCGGGTGCCGTTGTGGTGGTGCCCAGCCTCGTGGCACTCGGCTTGACGCTGGTGGCCGTGATCATGGCCCTCGTCTGAGAGAGGCTACGCGCCACCTCAAGTCATAAATTCCCGGAATCGAAATTGCCTCAGGCACTTCTCGCTGATGCCCCTCCTTCCGCATCGAACGTAGATCGCAGAGGCGGGGATTCTCACCTTTCCCGACAGTCCTTTCCTGTTTCATCAGGGCCGTCCTCGAGCAGGACCCGCTCCGCCGCCCCGTCGAGGTCATCGTACTGCCCGGTGCGGAGGGACCACAGGAAGGCGGCCAGACCAGTCACCCCCATGCCTAGAGCGATGATGATCAGCCACCACATGGAAGTCATCCGATCCCCCTGAGGGTCCTCAACGTCATGTGAGCCTGCGGCCCGTGGTCAGCCTCATCGCGTTGGCTACGACGAGGATCGAGGACAACGACATCGCGACGGCTGCAACGAGCGGCGTTACATATCCCAGCACCGCTATCGGCACCGCCAAGGCGTTGTAGCCGATAGCAAGAGCGAAGTTCTGGAAGATCAACCGACGGGACCGGCGCGAGATCCCAAGAGCGTCGGTGACTGCCGAGAGGCCTTCGTTCAGGAACACGAAATCTGCCGCGTTCCGACCGATGTCTGCCGCAGTGGCTGGGGCCATGGACACGTGGGCGGCCGACAGGGCGGGAGCATCGTTCAGCCCGTCCCCGACCATCAGGACCTTCCGGCCCTGCCTCCCTAGCGCCTCGATCCTGGTCACCTTTCCAGCAGGTAGGAGTTCCGCCTTACTGTCATGGATGCACAGTTGCGACGCCAGGCCGCTGACCACCGTCTCCCGGTCCCCAGAAAGGATCTCCACCCCCAGTCCCTGGCTCACTAGTTCCTCCACGGTCTCCCGCGCATCGGGGCGGATGCGGTCTTCCAGGACGAAAAGCGCCAGTTGTTCGCCATTCCTCGCCAGAATGGAGATGGACGTAGGAGGGCCAAGAGCGGGGCTCTGACCCCGGAGCGCCCATTCCGGCCTGCCGAGCCGATAGCGGTCGCCGTCCTTGAATGCCTGCAGGCCAAGGCCGGGCACCTCCTCGATGCGCTCGAACGCCATCATCTGCCCCGTGCCTCGTGAGGCTGCGTCCGCGATCGCCCTTGCCGCGGGATGCCGGGAGCCGACGGTCATCCCGAGTGCGATTTCCATGACCGATGGCGGGATTTCTTGCGCATTGGTTAGAGAGGGCCTGCTGAGCGTCAGGGTACCCGTCTTGTCGAGGGCCACAAGATCGACCTCTGCGAGTCGTTCGAGGGCGGACCCGTCCTTGACCATGATCCCTCTCTCGAACAGGCGCCGCGCGGCCACGACCTGCACGATGGGAACGGCCAGTCCCAAGGCGCATGGGCAGGTGATGATCAGGACGGCAATGGCGATGGTGATGGACACATGCCAGTCCCCGGTGAGGAACAGCCAGCCCAGGAACGAGAGCAGGGCCATGGTGTGGACGACGGGCGAGTAGAGCGCAGAGGCGCGGTCGGCGAGTCGCCGGTAGTTCGCCCGCCCACCTTCGGCCGCCTCCATCATCCGGACCATCTCCGCCAGAAAGGAAGCCTCTGCCCGAGCAGTCGCCCTGACCGTCAACGGACCGGTGATGTTCATGATCCCCGCCTGCACTGCCTCACCGTGTGCAACCCGCCTGAGGGCGGACTCGCCCGACACGACCGAGCAGTCCAGCTCTGACATTCCGTGCACGACCACTCCGTCGACCGGGATTCTGTCGCCTGCGGCGATGAGCACGAACGCGCCAGGTTCGATCTCCGACACCGGGACGTAGAGTGGCCGTCCGTCCCGGATGACCGTTGCGCCGGATGGGGCGAGCCTCGCAAGGCCTGCGACGGCGGATCGTGCCCGCTCCCGCATCACGTGGTCGAGCGTGCGGCCGATGAGCAGGAAGAACAGCAGCGACGTCGCCGCATCGAAGTAGGCATGCGGCGCGTTGTGGATCGTGTCGTAGAGGCTGAGGGCGAAGGCGAGCGACACGCCGATGGAGATCGGCACGTCCATGTTGGTACGTCCGTGCCGCAGCGCTGACCATGCCGAGGCATAGAAGATCCGGCCGGAGTAGATGAGGGCGGGGAGGGCGAGAAGCGCGGAGATGAGGTGGAACGCTTGCCGTGAGTTGGCGTCGGCTCCCGACCAGACCGATACCGACAGCATCATGATGTTCATCGCGCAGAAGCCCGCCAACGCGAGCGCCTTGACGAGGCGCGCGAGTTCCGGATCCCTTGCATCCTGGTCAATCGCGAACAGGTGGGCCTCGTAGCCGATGCTGCGCAGGGTTCCAATCACATCGGGCGGCGAGCCCTCGGCGGTGCGCCAGGTGACGGCAACCCGCTTCATGGAGAGGTTGACCCGGGCAGCCTCGACACCGGGCAGTTTTGCCAGCGACCGCTCGACCGCTGCAATGCAGGCGGCGCAATGGACCCCTGGCACGGACAGGTCGGTCTGGCGCGTGCCGTTGCCGAGGTCCCGGCTGGCCAGCCGAATTTCATCCAGCCTGGTATCGGGTTGCCCGACGTCACCGAGTGCCGCCTGCACGTCGATGGGCGCGCAACAGGTCATTGGCGCGGTCCTCCGGATATGGAGGGGCGGGTCCGCATCAGCGCATGGCCCGATAGGCGTGCCAGGTCGCATGGCCCAGCAGCGGGAAGATGACCACGAAGCCGAGGAACCCTGTCACGGCGCTGGCCGCGAACAGGGCGAGCACGATGGCGCCCCAGGCGATCATCGGGGTGAGATTGTTCCACACCATGGCCATGCTCGTGCCCATGGCCGTTAGGGCGTCCGTGCGACGGTCGAGCAGCATCGGGATCGAGAACACGCTGATCGCGAACCCGAATGCCGCGAACAACCCGCCGACGAGCGTCCCGACGATCAGCATCGCCCAGCCGACCGGCGTCGTGAGCAGCATGGCGACAACCCCGTCGAGACCCGGGAAAGGGCGGACGCCGAAGAACAGGGCGTAGACCAGGACCGCGGCCCGGTTCCAGAGGAGCATCAGCAGGCAGAGCAGCAGTCCGGTGTAGAAAATCTGCGCCCCGGCCCTGGGCCTCACCAGCAGCATGGTGCGCAGCGTCGGATGCTCTCCGGCCTCCAATGCCCGGCTCTTCTCGTAGAGGCCGATGGCCAGGACAGGCGCGACGATCATGTACCCGGCGATGGCAGGGAACAGGATGTAATCGCGCCCCGAGGCGAACAGCGACCAGGCGAGGGCGAGTGTGATGACGAAAACCGCCACCCCATAGGCGATGCTGAGGCCTGGCCGGTCCAACAGGTCGCGCCAGCCCGCCTTCAGCCAATCGAGCGCGGCCTGTGCCGGGAGGTGCCGTTGCAAGGACGGGTTGCGCGTTTCCTCGATCCCCGAGGTCTCGGTCAACAGGCCGTAGGACTTGTCCGTTTCGCTCATCAGTCGATCCCTCTCAGCAGGCAGGCTTCGCGGCCCGGAAAGCGCCTTCCTTGGACCCAGCCTCCTTCAGGTGGGCGACGCAGTCGGGCTGCGACGCCACCGCGACGTAGACGAGGTGGGCATTGGCGGCTGCCACGACGAGCAGCATGGCCGCTGCCAGGCTCCACGCCACGATAGGCCACTTGGCCCGCTTCGCTGCCTCAATTCCTGTCATGGCTTCGCGCCTGACAGGGAGTTGACGTACAGGGCGAGGATCTTGATCTCGGCCGGAGCGAGGCGCTCGTCCCAGGTCGGCATGTGCCCCTGCCGCCCGCCGTGGATCGTGGTGATCAGGGTCTGAAGGTCACCGCCGTAAACCCAGAACTGGTCGGTGAGGTTAGGCGCCCCGACCTCCCGGTTGCCCTTGCCTTCCTCGCCGTGGCAGGCGGCGCAGGTGGTGAGGAAGACCTCCCGCCCGGCCTGGATCTGGGGGACGTTCTGTGGCGTGGACACGGCCGGATTGGACAGCGATTGCACATAGGTGGCGACATTCGTCACCTGGGTGCGGTCGAGCATCGCATCGCGCCCGAAGGCCGGCATCTGCGCGACTCGGGTGTTCTGGTGACGCGAGTTGATGCCCAAACGCATCGTCTGGGCGATCTGCTCTACCTCGCCGCCCCAGAGCCAATCATCATCCGTCAGGTCGGGATAGTTGGCGCGCCCTTTCCCGTCGGCCCCATGACAGGCTGCGCAATTGTCGCCGAAGAGCTGGCGCCCCGTCGAGCGGACAACCTTCATCAGGTCCTCGTTGGACTGGATCTGCTCGTAGCTATCCGTCTCGATGGCCTTCATCCAGGACGCCCGCTCGGCCTGTGCGGCGACAAGCTCCTGCTCCACGGTCTGGCGCTGATCGATGCCCAGAACGCCTTTCGTGTACGTCGTGACCAGCGGCCAGGTCGGCATCAGGATCCACCAGAGCAGCGCCCACACATGCGTGACGATGATGAACATCAGCACGCCGCGTGGTACGGCGGTGTCGAGTTCCTTGATGCCGTTCCATTCGTGCCCGGTCGTCTTTTGACCGCTGACGGGATCACGTTCCTCTACTGCCATGGCCTATCGTCCTCATCGAGAATGTTCCGCTTGGCATCGTCGAACTTCTTCCGGTTCGCCGGCCAGAATGCGTAGACGACAACGCCGATGAACATCGCGATCAGGTAGAACAGGCCCCAGCTCTTGGCGAAGCCGACGAGGGTGTCGTGGTCGATGTCCATCAGCCGTCCTCTTTTGCCTCCGTCAATTGGTAGGATCGGGCGCCTGTTCGGGCGCGGCCGTGTTGGAGTAGGCGGCATCGGTGAGCTGCCCAAGCACCTGAAGGTAAGCGACCAGTGCGTCCATCTCGGTAAGTTGCGTAGCCACGCCGTCGAAGGCGCTGACCTGGGTCTTCTCGCCATAGCGTTCGGTGACGCCAGCCGCGAACGGGCTGTCGGGCGCCGCCTGCCCGAAAGTATCGGCGGCGGCATTGGCGATCATGGCATCGGTGTACGGCACCCCGAGCGCCCGCTGCGCCTGCAAATGCCGGGTCAGGTCATCGGTGTCCAGTGCGGTGCGGGCGAGCCAGCGGTAGGCTGGCATGTTGGACTCGGGCACCACGTCGCGCGGGTTGGTAAGGTGTGCGACGTGCCAGAAGTCGGAATACTTGCCGCCGATGCGGGCGAGATCGGGGCCGGTGCGCTTCGAGCCCCAGAGCATCGGGCGGTCGTACTTGGACTCAACAGCGAGCGAGTAGGGACCGTAGCGCTCGACCTCGTCGCGCAGAGTGCGGATCATCTGGCTATGGCAGGCGTAGCAGCCTTCCCGGACATAGATGTTGCGCCCTGCCAGCTCCAACGGCGTGTAGACGCGCAGATCCGGCGCATCCTCGACGGTCTGGTTGATGGTGAAGAGCGGAGCGATCTCGACGATTCCGCCGACGCTGGCCGCCGCGATGATCGCAATGACAAAGCCGATGGCAGTGCGTTCGAGCTTGCGATGGAAGAGTTCTGCCATGATCCTACTCCGCCGGGGTTACTGCGGCACCGGGCGCCAATCCCGTGTCAGGCACGTCCGCGCGCCTATCGGCGGTTGCGGGAACGGCGCGCACCGTCATCCAGATGTTGTAGGCGGCAACGATGGCGCCGAGCAGGAACAGCAGGCCGCCGAAGGTGCGCGCGATGTAGTACGGATACATAGCAACGAGCGAGTCGAGGAAGGAATAGGCGAGCGTGCCCTCCTGCGTGTAGGTGCGCCACATCAGGCCTTGGAGGATGCCGGAGTTCCACATGGAGAAGACGTAGATGAGGGTGCCTGCGACCGCGAGCCAGAAGTGGACCTCGACCAAGGCCGGCGAGTACATCCGCTCGCGCTTCCAAAGCGAGGGCACGAGGGTGTAGATCGAGCCGAAGGTGATGAACGCGACCCAACCGAGTGCCCCGGCATGAACATGGCCGACGGTCCAGTCGGTGTAATGGGAGAGTGAGTTGACGGGCCGGATCGCCAGGAACGAGCCCTCGAAGGTCGACAGCCCATAGAATACCACGGCCACGAAGATGAACCGCAGCGTCGCATCGTCCCGGACCCGGTGCCAGGCGCCGTTGAGGGTCAGAAGCGCATTGCCGGCCGAGGCCCAGGATGGCACGAGCAACATCACCGAGAACGTCATGCCGAGGTTCTGCACCCAGTGAGGCAGGGCGGTGTAGTGCAGGTGGTGGGACCCGGCCCACATGTAGAAAAAGGTGATGCCCCAGAAGCTGAGGATCGAGAGTCGGTAGGAGAAGATCGGACGCTGCGCCCGGACGGGCAGGTAGTAGTACAGCATCGCGAGGAACCCGGCGGTGAGGAAGAAGGCCACGGCATTGTGGCCGTACCACCACTGCACCATGGAATCCTGCACGCCCGCCCAGATCGTGTAGCTCTTGGCTTGGCCGAATGACACCGGGATGGCAAGGTTGTTGACGATGTGGAGGATCGCCACCACGACGATGAACGCCATGTAGTACCAGTTGGCGACGTAGATATGCGGCTCCTTGCGCCGGGCGAGTGTCCGCAGAAAGAGCACGAAATAGGTGACCCAGACGACCACCAGCCACAGGTCGGCGTACCATTCCGCCTCCGCGTATTCCTTGGACTGGGTCACGCCCATGAAGTAGCCGGTGACGGCGAGGATGCAGAACAGGTTGAAGCCGAGCAGCACGAACCACGGACTGACCTGTCCCGCCAACCGGGCGCGGGAGGTGCGCTGCACGACGTGGAAGGAGGTGGCGATCAGCGCGTTGCCGCCGAAGCCGAAGATCACGCCGGTCGTGTGCGTCGGGCGCAGGCGTCCGAAGGTCGACCAGCCGGCGTCGAACGCGAGGTCGGGCCACGCCAACTGCGCGGCCGTCCAAACGCCCATGAACATGCCGAAGATCGCCCAGGCCAGCGTCAGGGCGACCCCGGCCTTGATCGGATCGTCATAGTAGTGGGAGAGGCGGTCCGGGTCCGGCTGGCGATCGTAGTACGACCGCATGACGAGGGCGCCGAGGCCCGCGCCGAAGAGCATGACGATAACCCCGTGTATGCCGAGCGGGTCGGAACCTCCGGCTGCGGCCATGGCCAAGCCCGCGACGAAGACGCAAAGGAGGATGACCAGGGCGTTCTGGCGTTCGCCGGAGGTTAGCTGCTGAACCATGGTGATCTCTCGTAATGGGCATGAAGCATTCACGCCCTTGGGGTTATCAGTATGGTTGCGCGGCTCCGGACTCTGCTGCCATGTTCCGAGCCGTATTGCTTGAGCTCCCACAATCGGAAGCTATGGGCGAGACGTCAACTGTACATCAATTCTCTCCCGCACAGGGCGATTTCTGACGCTATTTCATCGCATCACGGTCGGATGTAGGTCCGCCTCGGTGCGAGGCGGTCCAACATATCGGAGCTCATGGTGCAAGAACTCGCTCTGTGAAGAGCATGGACCTATGCCTCCACCCGTCCAACTCAGATGAATCCCTTAGATGGCTGTCCCGATCACGGATCGTCCAAGTCTCCATGCGCCGTGACGCCGGCCAACGTCGCGACGCTCCTTAAGGAGAATACCGGACTGGAACCGCTGGGTCGCCTTTGGCATGGTGCCCCATCAGCGGACCGCATCCTGTGGGCGCCGAGCAGAACAGAGGCAAGACGGCATGGCCGGAGACGCCGAACGCGTCCTGGTGGTGGACGACGACCTTGCCGTGCGCAACTCGCTGAGGTTCGCGCTCGAGATGGAGGGATTGACCGTCTGTACCTATGGCAGCGGAGCCGAGCTCCTGGCAGATCCTGACCTTGCTTCGTGCGGATGTCTTGTGATCGACTGTAACATGCCGGGGATGAACGGGATCGAGCTGGTGAAGCGGCTTGAAGAGCGTCACCAGCACCGTCCGGTCATCCTGATCACGTCCGGGTCAGCGCGCGGTGTGGCGGAATGCGGTGTTCATCCGGACGTCATGAGTGTGCTCGAGAAGCCGCTTGAGGACAATTTGCTTCTCGAGCACATTCATGCTGCCCTGTCCGTCTCGAGGCGCACGGCTGAGCCTTGAGCGCGGCGGTAAGTGACTCCCGGATCGTCCGGTCGTCGGCACACACGTCCTTCAG
This sequence comes from Microvirga sp., assembly GCA_020697385.1. Classification (GTDB taxonomy): domain Bacteria; phylum Pseudomonadota; class Alphaproteobacteria; order Rhizobiales; family Beijerinckiaceae; genus Microvirga. Next base: position 8,828 of record JAJFBI010000043.1, read on the forward strand.
CATGTCGGTGCGGTCAGCATGGGCTACACCAGGGAGGACGGCCGGACCTCAGTGGCCAGCGACCTTTATGGCGCCGGCGGCTCCCGCGGATTTCTGACCGGAGGCATCGAACTGCTTCAGGTAGGCGATGAGGTCATCAATGCGTTTCTCGTCCTTGAGACCGGCATAGACCATTTTGGTGCCGGGAATCTTGGCTTTGGGGTCCTTGATATACTCTTTGAAAACCGCCTCGTCCCAGGTGATGCCGGAGCCCTTGTTGGCGGGCGAGTAGTTGTAGCCCTCGACGGAACCGGCGGCACGGCCGAACAGGCCGTTCAAGTGGGGACCGACGGCGTTCTTGGCGGTCGCGCCTACCTGGTGGCAGGCCCGGCACTGGGCGAACACCTTCTCGCCGTTGGCCGCGTCCTGAGCCTGGGCCAGCGACGGGCCGAAGACCAGAACGAGGGGAACAATGAGGGCATAACGCATGGACGACTCCTTGTTGGCTCAATGGAAGAACACCCGGGTCGGATTAGACGGGCAACCCGGTTCGCGAGGGAGAAAGGGATCAGTCGGATTTCTTCTTCGGGTCGGTGTCCGTGCCTGTCGCAGTCGGCTGCCTGCCTGATGCTGCGCTGGCGGATTGCAGGATCCTTTCGGGCTCCGAGAGCTGGGCCTTCATCGCCGGAACTCCTGCCGTTGGATGAGAGGTGAATGATCCACGTCGGCTACAGTTCCTGGCACTGCCACGGGTTCAAGCCTGGAGCATGATGGCTTCTCCCGATGCCGTGAGCATGTGGACCCGCCCCTCGCCAAGCCGCTGAACCGTTTGATTGATGTCCGTGAGCGGCAGCAGGCTGAACGCGGTCGACAACGCGTCCGCCGTCGCGGCTGTCGGCATGACGGTCGTGACGCTCCGGTATCGATGGGCCGATGTCCCGGTGCGCGGATCGAGCAAGTGGTTGAAGCGGCCGTCGGGATCGAAGCGGAAGCCGTAGCCCCCGGAGGTCGCGACAGCCTGATCCACGGCTTCCAGCGTATAGCCGATACGCTCCGGGTAGTCAGGATCGGTGATGCCGACGCGCCACGGCTCGCCCGAGGGGCGAGAGCCTAAAGCCCGTGGCTCGCCCATATCGACGAGGCTTTTCTCAATGCCGCCCGCACGCAGGATGTCGACCACACGGTCAGTGACGTAGCCCTGGGCGATCCCATTGAGAGTCAGCCCCATCCCGCGCCGGGGCAATGCGATCCGGTTCGCGTCGAACGTTACCCCACCGAAACCGACTCGCTCCAAGGCAGCCTTGAGCGCGGCTACGGGCGGCCCCTGCGGATCGGCGCCGGGCCTGGAAAAGTGGTCCCGATAGAGCGCCCACAGGGCCTGCACGGTCGGATCGAACGCACCGCCGGTCAGTTCCCAGCAACGGCGGCACTCCGATAGGAGTTCCACTAACTCCGCAGGTGGGGCGACCAGGAAGCCCTGGCGGTTCAGCAGCACCAGCGCGGAGTCATCGCGATACAGGCTGAACACCGACTCGAGACGACGGACCTCCGCAAGCGAACGATCGACCAAGCGTTGGGCCACCGTGCGGTCGTGGTGGTGCACTTGCAGGGTAGCCACCGCACCCATCGCCTGACCGCGCCAGGTCACGAGGTGGGCCTCGGCCCTTGCCTCAGGTGCGAACGGCATAAGGCTGAGACCCGCGGCGGCGGCGGTAATCCCGATGAAGCGTCGACGGGAGGGGCGAGGGGACATGGCTGCCTTCCTAGTGCGCGTGAGCATCCTTCGGTGCGGCAGGGGCAGCATGCCCTCCATGCCCATCCTCGACGGAGCTCGTTGTCTCCGCCGTGGCGCCCAGGACGTAGTCCTTTGGCACGTCGGCGAAGGCCATTACGCGCCCGCCGTTCTCGGTCGCGAATGTCTCGGCAGCGTTCTTGTCGGAGAATGGCACCGCCTCGTCGGCCCCCATGCCGCCTTTCATGCGGCTGCCGATTACGAAAAAGGCCTTGCGCGCATCGACCCAGTTGCTCGTGCCGGGCTCGTCCCAGTTCGGAGCCTTGGCCATGTCGGAAACGTAGATCGCGCTGATATCCTTCGGTTCCTCCGGCAGCATGGTGAAGGAGATTGCGTCCCGTGCCGATGAGAACCATACCGGCTCCTTACGGCTCGCCAGGATGATCTGCCCCTTTGGGCCCGTATGCTCCAGCACGTTCATACCGCAGTAGTGGCCGATGGCTGCCGCCGTCAGCTCCACTGGCGGTGGTGGGGCCTCGGCGGTCTTCTGGTCGTTGCACCCGGCCAGCGCGACCGCGCCGGCAAAGGCCGCGAGGAGGATGATTTTTCTCATAGCTCTCTCCTGGAGAATGCGAACGCTGCGAGGCCGAGCGGAATAAGGGCCCAGGCGGCGAGTGCGGCAAGGAGGGCGGAAGGGTTCAAGGTGGCGTTCTGCGCTACCCCGGCCATGCCCGAGAACGCGCTGACGCCGGCGGATCCCGTCAGGTTGAACAGGCGGTAGGCGTCGGCGGGGTTGAGCAGCAG
>JAJFBI010000539.1 GCA_020697385.1 Microvirga sp.
CGCGCTCCCTGGCTTGGTTTATCTCTCAATGAACTCCACCAGATTTGCGGTCACGACAGGTACAAGACCATCTGGGAGCTGATCAAGGACAACCTCTTCCTCGAGCGCTTCACCCGCATCCTCGCCCCCGCCATCGCCAACCGCGGCCGCGGCACCCTGCGCGATCGCGTCGAAGGCGTCTGGCTCGCCCTCGGCGGCCCCGCCTGCGTCGAGGACCAGACCGACCTCGAGGACGCCGAGATCTTCCTCGACCAGCTCGAGCGCCTCGAGCACGCCGGCAACATCGACTTCGCCGCCCTCGGCGCGAGCCTCGACAAGCTCTACGCCCTCCCCGATGTCGCCGCCGGCGACGAGAGCCTCCAGGTCATGACCATCCACAAGGCCAAGGGCCTCGAGTTCGACACCGTCATCGTCCCCGGCCTCGACATGTCCGGCGGTCGCGACGACCCGCCGCTCTTCCTGTGGAAGGAACTGGTCTCGCCGGGCGAGGGAATGCTCCTCGCCCCCATCAAGGAAACCGGCTCCGACGACGACCCCGCCTACGAGTACCTCCGCCGCCTCGAGCGAGACGCCGAAGACACCGAGGCCTCGCGCCTCCTCTATGTAGCCGCCACCCGCGCCGCCAACCGCCTGCACCTCCTCGCCTGCGGCAAGTGCGACGAGGACGGCACCATCCGAATCCCCCACAAGCGCTCCCTTCTCGCCCGCGCCTGGCTCGTCGTCGAAGAAGTCTTCTCCCAGACCGGCCTCCCTCCGGCGGCCCCGGAACCCGCCGCGCCCGCTGCGATCTTCAAGCTCAAGCGCCTCTCTTTAAGTCATGCGCTACCTTTCGCTCCACCGCCCGCCACTTGGATCGCGCCGGAAGAGCGTCGCGCCGAAGAGCAGGACATCGAGTTCTCCTGGGTCGGCGAGACCGCGCGGCACGTCGGCACGGTGGTGCATCGCTGGCTGCAGCGCATCGCGGACGATGAGTTGCGCGGCTGGGATGCTCGGCGCGTGGCCTCGCTGTTGCCGCAATTCACCAAGGAGCTTGAGCGTCGCGGCGTTTCCATCGGAGAGCTCAAGCGCGCGTCCGAAATGGTTTCGAGAGCTTTGATCGGAACGCTCGCAGACGACCGTGGCCGCTGGATTCTCGGCAAGCACCCCGAAGCGCGCAGCGAGCTTCGTATGCGCGTGCGATCGGTTGCGGGAGTGCGCACCTTCGTTATGGACCGAGTCTTCCGATCCTCCGACGGCGTACGCTGGGTGGTGGACTTCAAAACCAGCCGCCATGAGGGAGCAAACATCGAAACCTTCTTGGATGCCGAACGTGAGCGCTATGCCGCTCAACTCAACGCCTACGCTGCAGCCTTAGGCCAGGCGAGCCGGGGCCTTTATTTCCCGCTCCATTCTGGCTGGCGCGCTTGGTGGATGGACACTTGACGCGTCGTCATTTGGTGCAGGCGGCGTCAACCGGATCCTTCATGTAGGTGGCCTTCCTCGGATGCTAGTGGACGAAGATTCGGTCACGTCCACACGTTTATACCCCCAGCCGTACCCCCAACGCTGCCCCTCCAAGCTCCACGTGCCAGTACAGGGATCAAACTTTCGGATTGGATTGTCGATGCGCAGTTGATCCCGGGTTGATCTCGTCGTCCTTGAGGCCGCAAGTGTTTCCCGCTAACGTACAGGGGCTGACTTTGCGGGAGGTACTCTTGCGGCTGCCCACGCTATTTTGCTTATTGCTGGTGCTCGTTGCATTCGCTCCCAGGACGGTCGCGCAGCAAACCAGCAAGGTCCCAACTGTCGGTGTCGTCACCAGTGTGACGGGCGGTCCATTGCTCGAAGCATTCAAGCGCGGAATGCGGGAATACGGTTATGTGGAGGGGCGAAACGTCGCATTTTATTACCGCAGCGTAGGGGGCAATCCAGATGGATTCGCGAGCCACATCGCCGAGCTGCTCGACCTCAAGATCGACGTGCTCGTCGTTCCCAACAATCTCGGTGCATTCGCTGCGAAGAGGGCGACGTCCACCATTCCGATTGTCGTAATCAGCGCGCATGACGCCGTGGGTACCGGCCTCGTAGCCAGCATGCCGCGCCCAGGCGGCAACGTGACCGGCACCGAAAGCCTCGCCGCTGAACTAGATGCAAAGCGGGTAGAGCTGCTAAAGGACATTGCCCCGAACCTGTCGCGACTTGCGGTGATCTACAACCCGGCTGATCCGGCCATGCAATCGCATGTTCGGTACGCGGAAGCCGCCGCAGCAAGGCTCGGTATCAAGGTCCAGAGGTTGGAGGTGCGAAGGCCCGCCGACTTCGATGGAGCTTTCAAGGCCGCCCTCGCCGAGCGCGCCGACGCATTGATGCCTTTTACTGAAACCTTGGTTTTCAGCGAGATTAAAAGGGTCATCGATTTCGCAGCCGAGTATCGCGTGCCGGTAATGTATGAGTTCAGCGCTTTCGTCGAACGAGGTGGACTAATCGCGTACGGGCCCAGCCTGCCTGACCTCTTCCGGCGGGCAGCGTTCTACGTCGATAAGATAATCAAAGGCGCCAAACCGGCCGACCTGCCGATAGGGCAACCGGAAAAGTTCGAGCTTGCCGTAAACGCAAGAACGGCAAGGGCGATGATCCTTGCCATCCCACCTAGCGTTCGGTTTCGGGCCGACACGATTATTGAGTAGCAGGCCCCGGGCGCGGCGGTCGAGCGCCCGGGTCCATTGGGCGGGGCGGCGGCAGGTAGGCGGCGGCTCCGCTCCAGACCGGGTCAAGTTCTCGAATAGTCGTGGAACCTTCCACTTCCCCGTCGTAGCCCTTCACCCACCGTGCCTGACCTAGTCCGCCTTTTGGGTGAGCAGGCAGCAACCAAACCGCCGATTTCGTTCCCTTGCCGAGCTGGCGGGAATGACCGTACGCCTCCGTCCGTCACTCGATACGCACCGCTCGGCGATTTCTGCTCCCCATCGAACTGATTTAGCGGCCTTCGGGCGATAATCGGGCTCGCCCGGGGCTGAGCGCGTCGCCGCGGCCTACTACAATCGCTTCGGAACTGATTTTTCTCCGCTTTTTCTTCTAGGTCCCTATTACATGAGCCATCTGGATTCTCGCGCCCCGCGGAGCAAGCTCCCGGTGGTCGTTGTCCTCCTCGTGATCCTCGTCGTCGGGCTGCTGGCCGGCGGCTTCTACCTGGCGCCGCGCTTCGAGCGGGAGGCGCCGGTCATCACGCTGACGCCG
>JAJFBI010000044.1 GCA_020697385.1 Microvirga sp.
GTCTTCCAGGATCAGAATACGCATGCCCCTACTCCATCACCGATCCCTGAGGAGGACCGCCTTTCGCGCAGAGCCTTTGGATAGGAAATTTTGGCCCTGTTCGAAGCCAACAAACTCGAAGGCGCCTCGTTCCTGGAAGAGCCTGCGCGATAAGGAATTTAGCCGAGCAGGGTTAAGGAATTCCCCACTCCTCTTGAATTCGGGACAGGCGAACCCCATCTCAAGGCCACGCTGGTGGCACTCGTGCCGACCAGAACCGGTCACGATGCCGAGATGATGACGCCGGATGTACGCGCATCATCTCGCCGTGGCCGTTATCATTTCTGCAGGGCTGTTGAGCAGCGCAACGATTGCTGCGAAACCACGACAAAAGGGCGCCGGTTTTCACCGGCGCCCTTTTCCATTTGACTGAGTGCCTTTGTCAGTGGCGATTGGCGTCGCGCTGGCCGCTAAACTCGCTCTCGTGACGGCTGAACTGCGCATCGTCTCCGCTGAACGTCTCCTCGACATACTCACGACCGCGGCTGGCGGCATCACGCGCATAACGAAGACCTTGGTTGCGAACCTCGTCAGCCCATTCGCCGAACATCTCATTCTCGCGGCGGGTGCGGGGCAGAAGAGCTCCGAGAAGCAGGCCGGCCGCAAGGCCAACAAGGCCCACCACCATCGGATTTTCGGACACGTAGCTCTGAACGCCGCCACGTGCATTGCCGAAAGCGCGCGAAGAACGGCCGCCCATCTTGTTCATGCGACGGCGCTGCTGCGAATAGGTGCCAGAGGCCCAATCCGTGGCGCGCTCATACGTATCCTTTGCCCACTCCGAAGCATCCTCATAGACGTCCTCGGCCTTCTGACGCACCTGATCGGCGGCCTGCTGTGCCTTGTCCGTCATGCTGGCCTGATCCTGCGCATTACGCTGCGAGGATTGGCCCGAAGACTGACCGGACGTCGGGCCCTTCGACTGTCCGGCAGACTGCGTGCCGCCCGTTGCCGCTCCAGCGCTCTGAGCGGACTTCTGATCGTGAGCGTGCGGCATGGGTGCCTCGCCGATATTGCCGACCGATGTACCGGCGGAAACCTTGCCGGCCATGCCGACGTCGCTTTGCTTGTCTGCACCCGGCTTGCCGGTTTCGTTCTTGGTGTTTGCCATGGAAAGCTCCTGTTCGATTCTTCAGTAACGGGAATTCGTGCCGGGGCGCTCGAACATGGGGTCCGTCGCAGGCTGGTGAACGGTTTCTGTCCCGTACAGTCGGGGATCCTCCACCTCCATCAGCAGATGCTCCTCGGTGATGAAATCCTCATCGGCCACGATCAGCGGAGCCGGGCGTACAGGACGGGTGGGGCGGCCGAGACGATAAGCGAGAAGCCCGATGCCCATCGCGATCAGCATAACCGGCACGGGGTTACGCCTGACCGTATCGAGGACCTGATCGTAAAGCGGCCCGTACTGCCCATTGCGGGCGGTTCCGAGCACGTCGTCGACGACTCCGGAGACGGTCATCTTGTCTTGAAGGCGATCGATGGTCTGGTCGAGTTGAGCGCGGCTGCGCTCAATATCCCTCTCCAGTTCCTGCAGACTTTGCGACGTCATCATGCACCTCTCTCGGACAGGACTTCCGCATCGCGCTTGAGCGAGCGCATGGTCCTCTGTGGCGTGAGCGACGACGCCGTCATGGCGTTGCGCCCCCAGAGCCCGAGGCCGATGGCGATCACAGCCATAATGCCGCCGACGATAAGAGCAGCGAGCGCCTCCGAATTGACGACGGTTGCGAGCCACTCCACCAGCGACTCCGTCAGCAGCATAACGGCTGCAATCGCAAAGACCGCTGCCGCGACCACCATGGCGAGCCCCATGAACAGGGTTCGCATGTTCTGTGAGACCTCGGTCTTGAAGAGGGTGAATTCCTTCTGCGCGAGATCGGTGGACTCGCGCAGCGCCTCACCCACGAGACCCTGGATGGTTTGATTGCCGTTACCCTGCATGGCCGCCTCCGTCAGGCGCTGGCTTTGGCGCGCGAGCGCTGCTGGCCTTGCTGACCCTGCTGACGTGATCGGCCTTGGCCACCCTGAACTGAGCCGGCATTCATGCTGTCGTACCGCAGATCTTCGGCGGTGCTCTTGATGAAGCGCGCGGCGAGGAAGCCGACTGCCACGGAGACAGCCGCCACGGTCGCAGGCCGGCGGCGCACCACGCCTTCGAACTCGTTGAAGAAGTCGGCAAAGGTCCGGTCGCGGATCGAGTCCGCCAGCTGCTCCAGCCCTTCGGCCGCCGTGTCGACGACAGCACGGATGTTCGGCCGCTCGTCGAAGGAATGAGTGGACTCACGCAGCGTCGTGGCAAAATCGGCGACCGACTGCGCGATATCATCCTTACGGCGGTCGACATAATCCGTCGCCTGCTCGCGCGCGCTGTCGATGAAGTAACGGCTGCGCTCCGCGGCGGCACCTGCGATATCGCCGACATCGCCCTTCAGCGCGTCCCATTCCTCGTTGCCGTTGTCCTGCTGCCTGTTGGTGTTTTGCTGTCCCACGCCCATGGTCAACCTCTCTCAATCGTGAGGGAGTAACCATTAGAAGCGCGGCAGGTTCCGAACGCTGCTCGAAAGCAAGATTCAGGAGTTTTGCCAGTTAGCGGCTAGCTGACGGAGGCAAGCCAGTCGACGAGGTCGACGACTTTCCGGCGGGCTTCATCGTCCTTCAGGCGCAGGAAGCCGCGCACGAGCCGGTCGCTTTCCGATCGGGTCAGGAATTCGGCCATGAGGCTGTCCCCGGCAAACCCGCCTGCCCGCAGGCCGGGTAGCCCCTCGAAGAAGAACTCGATGCCGACATCGAGAATGCCGGCGATCTGGAGCAAGCGGCTGGCGCCAACGCGGTTCATGCCCTTCTCGTATTTCTGAACCTGCTGGAAAGTCAGCCCCAAGGCGTCCGCGAGCCGTTCCTGGCTCATGCCGAGCATGGTTCGCCGGGCCCTCACCCGGCTGCCGATGTGCCTGTCGATGTGGTTAGGCGCCTTCTTCTGCAAGCCCTGCTCCTGCCTTTGATGAACCCGCCCTTGTCTATGCCAATTTTAAAACTTTTGGTAGCATTATATCTAAATTCAATCTTAAGGTTAGAGACTTGCCTGGGAGACGCCTGTGAGCGGCCGCAGCCTTGACCATACTGTACAAGCGTTCGAGTTCATCGAAGAACTCGACCGTCTGGCCTCACCGCAGGCGATCATCGATGCGATGGGGCGCTCCTTTGCCCAGTTTGGGTTTGAGAACTTCATCATGACCGGGCTGCCCCATCCGGAGCAGCAGATCGAAAGCCTGGTCCTGCTCAAGAAATGGCCCCTCGGCTGGTATGAGCGCTACACGCGCAACAGTTACGACCGGCACGATCCCGTGATCCACCTGTGCCGCAGGACTGTTCAGCCATTTGAATGGAGCGAGGCCCGCTTCGACCCTGAGACGAATCCCAGGGGCAAGGAGATCATGCAAGGGGCCGCCGATTTCGGCATGCGGCAGGGGTACTGCCTTCCCATCCACGGGTTGAACGGGTTCGAAGCCTGCCTCTCGATGAGCGGCCCGGACCTGGACCTGACGCCCCAGGCCAAGCCCGCCATTCACCTGATGACCATGTATGCGTTCGAGCGTGCACGGCTCGTCCTGGCCCCCTCCCCACGGCCTAATCCTCTGACGACCCGCGAGCGGGAAGCGTTGCGCTGGGCGGCCTTGGGGAAGTCGGCCGCCGATACGGGGGAAATCCTTGGGGTGACGGAACGGACGATCACGGCCCACATCGGCAGTGCCTGCACCAAGCTCAGTGCCGCCAACAAGACCCATGCGGTCGCCAGGGCTCTTCAGCACCGGCTTATCGAGATCTGACGCAGAAGCACCTGTAATTTCCTACAATATTCAAATCAGGCGCGTCATGAACACTGCTCTCCGGAAAATGGAGGGCCTGGGGTATGACCTCAATTCACATCGTTACCGATGAGAACAAAGTTGGATATGAAGCGGTCCTGGACGAGTATTTCCGTCTGAGACACGAAATCTTCGTCGGCGAACGCGGGTGGCGCGATCTCGCGCGGCCTGATGGGCGGGATGTGGATGCCTACGACAACGAACAGGCGACCTATCTGATCGCGCTCGACGACGGGCGCGTCGTTGGAGGCTTGAGGCTCTACCCGACCCTGTTGCCGCACATGATCAGCGAGTCCTTCGCCCATCTGGTCAGGGGCCGGGATGTGCTGTCCGGCCCGACAATCCTTGAGTGCACCCGGTACTTCATCGTCAGGGAGCGGCGCACCGGCCGCACGGATTGCCGCCTTCTGGCAGCCTTCCAGCAATTCTGCCTCGAGGAGGGCATCACGGAGGTCACCGCCGTGGTGGAGATGTGGTGGCTGCCGCGCTGGCAGCAGGCGGGGTTCAAGGTCCGCCCCTTGGGTCTGCCGACGCTGATTGAGGGCCAGCCGTGCATTGCCGCCGCCATCCAGGTTTCGAGCGATAGCCTGAGGCATGTCAGCCGGCTCGCAGGATTGCGCGGATCATGCTTGGTGCGCGCGGAAGCACACGCCTTTATTGATCGGGTGCCCCATGTCGCTGCCTGACGAGATCCCCCCTGTCGTGTCCTTTGTTCAAAAGGAGTTGACGGACGGAGCGACCCGGACGCTGGAGGCCTGCCTCGCACACCTGCCGCCGATCGTGCGGCTGAGGCTCCTGGCCTTTGTGCATCTGATCGAAGATCCGGCCGCCATGAAAGCTGCGCTCGAAGTCACCCCGTCAGGCTCCATGCGCCTGACCCTGGACGCCGCCATCACGCCCTGCCCGGACCACCATCACTGAGAGCTTTGGCCCCAGGGCTCAAAAGAAACCCCGCGCTTTCGGGCGCGGGGTTTGCGGTCTTGAACGAAGGCGTCAGGCGGCTTTGGTGTTGACGCGCGCTTCGGCGAGCTGGGTCAGAAGCTGGTCGGTCTTCTTCTCCTCCTGAAGGTTCTGGTCCAGGAGCTTGGCGGCATCATTCATGCCCAGTTCCTGAGCCCAAGTCTTCAGGGAGCCGTAGCGGGTGATCTCATAATGCTCCACCGCCTGAGCGGCGGCCAGGATGCCGGCATCGAGAGCCTCGCTGTCGGCGAAGTCTTCCATGACTTCCTTGCCTTCCTCGATGATGCCGTTGATGGCCTCGCACTGCACGCCACGGGCCGGCTTGCCGAGCATCTCGAACACCTTCTCCAGGCGCTCGATCTGGCCTTCCGTCTCCACACGATGGGTCTCGAAAGCCTGCCGAAGCTCTTCCGATTCAGCATTCTTAGCCATCTTCGGCAAGGACTTCAGGATCTGCTTTTCGGCGTAGAAAATGTCCTTCAGCGTATGAAGAAACAGGTCTTCTAAGGTCTTTTCCTTAGCTGGCATGGTGACAACTCCTTGGTTGAAGCGTGGACTCAACGATGGCCAAGCTTTGATGTTCCGGGCATCTTCCGGACTCTTTGCTAAAGGGGGAACAACACTGCTTCGCGTCGCGTTCGACCCCATACCCATCAAGGAGAAATGACGTGACCAACATGATTTCGGCCAGGGCCGGATCGCTGATGAATGGGGAGCCTAATCTCAGCACCACGGAGCGAGGCGCGTACATGCTGGCGGGCCTCGGCCTAGCGGCAGCAGCAGCCAAGCCCCGCCCCAATCCGCTCCTGAACATCCTGGCGCTTGCGGGCGGATCCTATCTGGCTTGGCGTGGATACGTGGGCCAGTGCCCGGTCAAGGCGGCCTTGACGGGCTCTTCCGAGAACAATCGCCTTGCCCACCATGGCTAAAGACAAGGGCCACAGTTTTCACTGTGGCCCCCAATTCCTGAATTCGAACCTGGCGCGATCAGTATGTCGAGCTCGAACGGCGCCCGGCAATCAGGCCATAGATGAAAAGCACGACGATGGCGCCGACGATCGCACCGATGAAGCCAGCCCCTTCATCAGCCCGGTACCAGCCCAGAGCCTGCCCGAGATAGGTGGCAACCAAAGCGCCGACGATGCCAAGAATCGTCGTCATGATGAAACCCGATGGCTCGTTCCGGCCCGGCATGATCCACTTTGCGATCAAACCTGCCACGAAGCCGATGATGATGGTCCAGATGATGCTCATGAGAGAGTCCCTGTCAGTGTTGCCTCTACAAGGAACGCGCATCTTCGGCTAAGGTTGCGACGGAGGACCGCACCGATCCTCTTTTCATGATCTTGCCGCACTTCAAGGCGACGCTTGACGATCATCGATTGGAGGTCTCGGCCATGAATTCTTCCGGCGGCTCCTGGAGCTACGAATCCGTACAAGCCCTTCTGACCCTTGCCCGTGAAGGGATTCCCGTTTCGGTCATCAGCCTGAAACTGAAGCGGTCGATCACGGAGGTTCGAGCCAAGCTGGACGATCTCGGCGTCACTCCGGCGGCGGAAGTGTAAAGCTCCAGACCCTTAGGAGATCGCGTCCACGAAGGCTTCGGAGTGCGCACAACGCAGCTTCGAACCTTCGTCCTGGTTACTCGGTATCTTTGGAAAAATGGCGCGCCCGAAAGGATTCGAACCTCTGACCCCCAGATTCGTAGTCTGGTGCTCTATCCAGCTGAGCTACGGGCGCTTGGTCGGCAGGTCGTTGCGGGAAGCAACGTTGGCCGAGGCCGGTGACATAGAGGGATCCGGCGCGGTTGGCAAGCCTCTTGTGCGGAAGTTTTGCCGAAAGCTCAGTTCGCTTCCGCCGAGGAGAGGCGGTCGGGGATCGTGATCTTGAAGCAGGTCCGCCCCTGCCCTTCGTCGAGAACGATGGTTCCGCCGTGGAGCTGGACGAGTTCCGCCGCAATCGGCAGCCCCAGACCGGTGCCGCCCTTCTGGGCCGAGCCCTGGAAGGGCGCGAACAGGTTGGCCTTGGCCCGCTCGGGAATTCCCGGGCCATTGTCCTTGATCAGGATGATGACAGTGCCGCCCTCCCGGTGGGCCGAGATGTCGATGCAGGGCTGACCGTGAGGAGAGCCGGTCTGGCTCAGCGCCTGAACCGCATTGCGGACCACGTTCACGAGCACCCGGGAGAGCTGGTCCGGATCGGCGTCGATCATCAGGTCATCGGGAACATTCGCCTGGAACGCGATCCCGACCTCGGGCGCGAGATCCGTCAGGTTGGATAGTTCCTCGATCATAGGGCTTAAGGGGATGAGGCGTCGCTGCGGCAGGGGCTCGGTCGCCCGGCCATAGGCCAGGGTCGTCTCGCAGAAGGCGATGGCCCGGTCGAGGGTATTGACCAGCCTGGGGGCGATGCGCTGCACGGAATCGTCGCTGACATTGTCCAGGCGGTCCGTCAGGAGCTGAGCCGTGGTCAGCATATTGCGCAGCTCGTGGTTGATCTTGCTCACCGCAAGGCCGAGTTGCGCGAGGCGCCGCTTCTGACGCAGCTCATCGGCCAGGGTCGTTTCCATGCGGGCCAAGGCCTGCTCGGCCAAGCCGATCTCATCGACGCGATCCGTCGGCCGGATCACCCGAGATGCATCCTCGGGATTGCTGGAGAAGTCCGCGATGTTGCCGGTAAGCCGCCGCACCGGGCGCACGATCACCCATTGCAGGGTGAGATAGACGAGCCCCGCCGTGATGATGGAAATGAACAGGGAAAGGAACAGGATGTTGCGCGAGAACTCGATCATGGCGTGGCGCAGGGGCCGCTGATCGAGAATCATCTCGACGAAATCGACCCCCATGCCGGACCCGATCACCCGGATCGGCTTATCGGCCGGGCTGATCAGGACATCGAAGGCATCCTGAACCAGGGTGATCCATCGCGCTTCCCGCAGATCGACGGTCTTGCCCACCTCGGGCGGAACGTCGCCCGCAGCCAGAAGGCTCCTGCGCCCGCCGCCCCGCAGGGCGATGGCCCGGGCTCCGACGCCTTGCAGAAGGCGTATCTCAAGCTCTTCGGGAAGGCTTTCTTCGGGCGCCGCATCGAGCACCATGGCGGCAATCTGCGCTGCGGCGAGGCGGTCGTTCAGCCATGTCAGGCGGAAATTGGCCACGGAGGGCACGTAGATGAGCACCTCGGCGATCATCACGAACAGCACCGTGAGCAGCAGCAGGCGCGCGGAGAGCCCGAACTGGCTCAGGATGCGCCCTGCAAGGGAGGTCTGCTCGCGTGTCATGTTCGGTTTCATCCCAAGCGGCGAACCAGGGACACCAGCCGCCGCAGCCAGGGATTCTGAGCCGAAGGCTTGAGAAACTCCACCGCCGCGCTCTTCGTCACCTCGGAATATGTAGGGTAGGGATAGATCAACCCGGCGAGATGGGAAACCTTCAAGCCGCGGCTCATGGTCAGAACCCACGGCATGATCAGCTCGCCCGCATGAGCCCCGACGATGGAGCAGCCCAGGATCCTGCCGCGCGGGGTGACGACGGCTTTCACATGTCCTTCGGTCCCTCTCTCCGTGCGGGCCCTGTCGTTGTCGGCAAAAGCCCAGCGCAGGATGCGGATGGTGCCATGCTCCTTCCGCGCCTGCGCCTCGGTCAGCCCGACGGAGGCGAGCTCCGGCGCTGTATAGATCACGCGGGGGACGGGAGCCTGCCCGGCACGAACGGGGAGCCGGAACAGGGCATTCCGGATCACCAGGCCCGCATGATGATTCGCCACATGGGTGAACCGGGCACTGGCGCCCGCCCCGCCGGCACAATCGCCGATGGCATAAACGCGCCGGTTGGAGGACCTCAGTCCCTTGTCGACGAGGATTCCCGAGGCATCGGACGCGATTCCCGCAGCCTCAAGGCCTATCCCGTCAACGACAGGCTTGCGGCCGGTCGCGACGAGCAGATGACTTCCTTCGATTGTCTCGCCGCCACTGAGGACGACATCAAAGCCTTCCGCCTTCGACGGTTCGATCCTGTCGATAGCCATTCCGGTTCTGACGGTGACGCCATCCGACCGCAGAGCCCCCTCGATGACACCTGCCATCTCGGGATCGTCCTGCGCCAGGAGACGCTCGCCGGCTTCCAAGAGGGTGACCGGAACGCCCAGCAACCGGTAGGCCTGGGCCATCTCGACTCCCACGGCGCCGCCGCCGATCACGACGAGGTGCCCAGGCTTCTCGGTCAGATCGAAGATGGTCTCGTTTGTCAGATAAGGAACCTGATCAAGCCCGCGAATCGACGGGATCGCAGGGCGGGAACCGGTCGCGATGACGAAGCGGCGAGCCCGGATGATCCGGTTGCCGGCCACGACGGTGTGAGCATCCGTGAAGCGGGCTTCATCCTCGATCACCGATACGCCCATGGCCCGGTAGCGCTCCTTCGAGTCCATCGGGGCGATGGCCGCAATGGTGGCCTTCACATGCGCATGGACCTCGGCAAAGTGGACGACGGGCTCGCCTCCTCCGATCCCGAAATCCGCCGCTTTGCGCATGCTGCGGGCATGAAGAGCCGCAGCGATCAGGGCTTTCGAGGGAACGCAGCCCACATTCAGGCAATCGCCCCCCATCCTGTTCTTCTCGATCAGCACCACGGATGCGCCGAAGGATGCCGCGATGGATGCGACCGAGAGGCCGGCCGAACCGGCGCCGATGACGCACAGATCAGGCCGCAAGACGCCTCTGCCCTCTTCGTTTGCCAGCTTCACCATCAGGCCTCGCCCGCTTTGCGACGGCGCCATTGCTTGAGCGCAATCGGGATCAGCGCCAAGATTCCGAGCAGAGCGAGAGCAGTCATCAACTCGGGCGTCAACAGGCTTTTGGCATTGAAATCGATGGCGCAGTCACCGCGCCCGAGAGCCAGGCACTCGGTGCGCTGCCGCTCATGCTTGGCGATGACCTCATCGAGCCCCGATCCGGCCAGGGCAAAGGCGAACGAGGCCGGCAGCATCCCGAGCTGAGTCGCAAGCACGAAGGGCCTCAGGCGCATGCCGAAGAAGGCAGCAGCCAGGTTCGTGAGCCAGAACGGCACCACCGGGATCAGGCGCAGGGAGAGAAGATAGAGAAAGGACTGCCTCCGGAAACCAGCCGCAAGGCCCTGGATGCGTGAGCCTGCCCGTTGGAGCAGAGGGCGCCCCAGGGACGACCGGGCGATGAGAAAGATATTGGTCGCCCCAAGCGTTGCGGCGAGGTTGGCCGTGATGCCTCCGAGGGGCCAGCCGAAGAGATAGCCTCCGATAGCGGTCAAAAGGGCCGAGGCCGGCAGCGAGAGGGTCACGGCCACCACATAGACCAGGCTGTAGAGCCCCAGCATAGCAGGGCCGTGGGCGGCCACGAGATCCTGAAGCCAGGCCTGATAGCGCACGAAGGTCTCAAGGGTGAGGGAGCGGTGGATGCCTGTGGCGAAGACGGCCGCAATTGCTATCAGGACAAGCACCAGAGGCACGATGCGCCAGAAGCGGCCTATCTCTTTCGAGCTCTCCGGTTTCGGATCTGTCTGGGCCACGTGTCCTCCTGAACCCGGTGTGGTATGGAGCGCCCTATAAGGTCAAGCCTGCCGGTCCGTCACAGCTTGGTGAGGAGGAGCCGGATTGCCGCACGAAGGCCAAAGCGGCGTTGACTTTGCCCCTCCATTCCTTCATAAGCCCGCAAGCTGACAGCGCTCTTCTTGGGCGCTGATCGTTTTTTCGAAACAGTTTCGGGGGAAACCCCTCCCAACCAGACGGGCGCGAGCCTTCGAGCACCGCTGCCCCATTCGACCGGAGAAGTGCCGTGAAGAGGACGTATCAACCGAGCAAGCTGGTTCGCAAGCGCCGCCACGGCTTCCGTGCGCGTATGGCGACCAAGGGTGGCCGCAAGGTCATTGCCGCTCGCCGCGCCCATGGCCGTAAGCGCCTGTCCGCGTAAGCGCCGTCAAGGACAGCCCGATGCGCGAGCCTCGCGCCGCGTCTAACCTCGGGCGTCTGACGAAAAGACCTGACTTCGTCGCGGCGGCCTCCGGCCGCCGCTTTCATACCGAGCGGATGACGGTTCAAGCCCGCCTTCGGGAAGGTTCCGGCCTCGGCCTGCGCTTCGGCCTCACGGTCACGAAGCGTGTCGGCCACGCCACCGAGCGCAACCGCATCAAGCGCCGACTCCGGGCCGCCATTCCCACGGCAGGCCAGGACTACGCCAATATCGATGCGGATGTCGTCGTCATTGGACGGCGAGACATCCTCTCCGCCGAGTTCGACGTGCTCATCGACGATCTTCGGCGCGCACTGCGGACGGTCACCAAGCCGAAAAGCGCCTCTCCCGCAGAGCGTTCTTCCTCCTCACCTCCCTCCAACGGCGAGCGTCGCGGACAATCCCATGCGTGATGACAACAAAAACCTCATCGTCGCC
>JAJFBI010000045.1 GCA_020697385.1 Microvirga sp.
GGATGTCGCAAGCGATCCGAACTACAGCGATCCTATCTCTCAATCGTTTTACCGCACCGCCAATGTCAGGTCGGCCCTAGGCGCCCCCCTCCTCAGAAATGGGAAGCTCACCGCAACCCTGTATGCTGTCTGCTCAGAGCCTCGCTCCTGGTCCAGCGATGACATAGCGCTGGTGGAGGATGTGGCGGAGCGGACTTGGCTTGCGATCGAAAAGGCACGGGCCGAAATTGGCCTGCGGGAAACTGAGGCTCGCTTCCGTATCATTGCGGAATCTCTACCGGCGCTTGTTTGGATACTCGATACTGAGCTCCGGCTCACCTACACGAATGACCGTTGGCTCGCCTTCTCGGGACTTCCCTCCTCCGAAGCCCTAGGCGAAAGCTGGACACATTGGGTCCATCCCGAAGATCTAGCCAGGGTTGTGGAAGAGGTCAAAATCGTTCGGCAGAACAGGTCTGGATACTCAACGGAGATGCGCTACCGCTCCGCGGAAGGCATCTATCGCTGGCACATGATTCAGGCAGCACCCTTGTTCAGCACTTCTGGTGAGCTGAAGGGCTGGTGCGGCACCAGTGTCGATATTCATGATCTCAAGGAAACGGAAGCGGCTCTGCGGGAGAGCGAGGAGCGTCTGGCATTGGCGCAGCGTGCGGCCCGGATCGGCGTTTTCGACTGGGACGTCCCTGGTGGAACCATCACCTGGATGCCGGAGCAGGAAAAGCTGTTTGAGATCGAAGCTGGCAGCTTTGAAGGAACTTACGAAGGCTGGAGCTCTCGCGTTCACCCGGCCGATGTGGCAAAATTCGAGAGAGAATATCAAGAGGCCATCGCCCGGGGCGATCAGGAGTTACCTTTCGCATACAGAATTCCGCTGCTGGACGGATCCTTTCGTCATATCGAGGGCCGAATGGTGATCTTCTATGGACCAGACAACAGCCCGGCTCGGATCATCGGCGTCAACATCGATGTCACCAAGCACAAGCAGGCGGAGCATCGTCAGCAGCTTCTGATCCGCGAGCTGCATCACCGGGTCAAGAACACGCTTGCCACCGTCCAGGCCATCGTCGGCTCCACGGCCCGCACCGCGTCCAGCATCGACGAATTCTACCAAGGCTTCGTCGGCCGCATCGTGTCGCTGTCCCGCACCCACAACCTGCTCACCGAGGACCTGTGGCAGAAGGCGGCCCTCGAAGACCTGATCCAGACCGAGCTCGGCCCCTATGAGGATGGCGCGCGCAACCGCATCTCCGTCGAAGGCCCGCATGTGGAGCTGCCCTCGGAGGCCGCGGTGCCCATCGGCATGGCCATTCACGAGCTCACCACCAACGCGGCCAAGCACGGGGCCCTATCCACCTTCGGCGGCCAGGTGGAGGTGCGCTGGCGGGTGGAGCCGGGCGAGGAGCGGCCGGTGCTGCATTTTACCTGGACGGAGCATGGGGGACCGAAGGTGAGCACGCCCACCCGCCAAGGCTTCGGCTCGCGCCTGCTGCAGCGGGTGCTGGCGACCCAGCTTCAGGCGGACGTCTCCATGGACTTCCCCGAAGAAGGCCTGCGCTTCACCATGACCCTGCCGATTCCCGGCGCCCCACCGATCTTCAACCCGGATCAATGATGCCATGCTGATGAACGCAAGCCGCTCGCACCTTGTCGTGGTCGATGTTCAGGCCCGCCTGATGCCCGCAATCCACGAGGGCGAGAGTCTTGTCCGCAACCTGGCGATCCTGCTGGAAGCAGCCAAGCGGCTCGGTGTTCCCGTGACAGTGACGGAGCAGTATCCCAAGGGGCTTGGGGCCACCCTTCCGTCGGTCGCGGAGGCGCTCCCCAATGACGCGGTGACCTTGTCGAAGACCACCTTCTCGGCCGCCCGGGAGCCTTCGATTGCGGAGCGGATCGCAATCCAGCGGGGCAGCGGCCGGGATCAGCTCGTGATCTGCGGCGCCGAGGCGCATGTCTGCGTGCTGCAGAGCGCCGTGGAGTTCAAAACGTCAGGCCTGGACGTCTTCGTCGTGGCCGATGCCGTATCGAGCCGCTCGCCTCACAGCGTCAGCGCCGCCTGCGCGCGCCTGCTGCATGCGGGATGCCATTGGGTGACCACGGAGATGGTGGCTTTCGAATGGATGGAGCGTGCCGCGACGGACGATTTCCGCGCCCTGTCTCCGCTCTTCAAAGGCTAGTCGACGAGTTGCCCTCGCCGCCGGCCGCGATGAACTCCTTCAGCTCATCGAGAGAATGGAACCGGAAAGTGCCGCCCGGGGTCTGAGCCTCGATGGAACCGTCCGAGAACATGACATACTTGTTGTCGCCGGAATTGTAGGTGCCGATGACCGTAGCCGGCCCCTCTTCGTCGGACGCCGCCTTGTCCTCGGAAGGCGTTTCCTGATCGGCCTCTGCGACGGCAGGCTCGCCCTCTTGTTGCGGCTCTGCGTCGACCTCATCGTCCGAAGCGGGCGCCGGAGCCTCATCGCCCTGGCTCTGATCCTCGACCTCAGGCTCAAGCTCGCCCCGATCAAGCGCATCGAGGTCGAGACCGGGTTCAGCAACGACGTGGCCCTGTTCGTCGTCGCGCTGCCGGTTGGCCAGGAGGAAGTCCGGCACCTTGAGGTCCTCCTCCTGTTCATCCTGAGCGGGCGAGGCAGCCGGGGTGGTTCTGGGCGGGAACGGAATGACAGGCGACGCATCCCTGTCCTCGGGCCACTCGGCCGCCACGGGCTTGTCTTCGGGCTCACCCTGCTCGCGTGTCTCCTGCTCCTCGAACAGGGGCAGGGTCGGTTGGTTCTCGTCGGTACGCTCCTCGTAGGCGCCGGCCGCCTCTGCGGCCGCAAAGCCGCCCGCGAGACCGCCCGCAAGCCCTGGACCTGCAAGCGCTCCAGGCGCGCGATGACTCATGCCGAACTCATCGCCTTCGAAACCAGCCTGCTGCTCTGAGAGCCGTCTCTCGATCTTCGCCAGCTTCGAGACCACGGCCGCAATGCCGAGGAGAAGCGCGCCGCTTGCGGCCGTGACGCTGCCCGCGATCACCATCGTCCAGCCGCGCTCGACCAGAACGATATCCCATCCGAAGAAAGCAGCCAGCAATCCACCAAGGATCATCGCAAGAGCGAGGGCCAGAAGAGCGATGATCATGCGGTCTCCATCATACGCAAACCAAAGATTACCCAGGAAAAGCTATGCTTCTATAGGCAAAAGACAACCGGCTGTGAAGCTTGAGCAGAAAAAAGTCCGGAGCTTGGCCGTTGCTCTTGGGCACCCGGCGCTTTAACTAACGCTCAAGCGCATCGGGCGATGCGCGGTCGCAAAAGACGGGCATCGGATCGACCCCAAAGTCGCCACTACTTTCGGGTCCGATGCCCCGGGTCGCTCAATCCAAAGGAGACGCCGATGTCGTTCACTCTGCCCGAACTGCCTTACGCCTATGATGCCCTGCAGCCCTACATGTCGCGGGAAACCCTGGAGTTTCACCACGACAAGCATCATGCGGCTTACGTGAATACCGGCAACAACCTGCTGAAGGGCACGGAATTCGAAGGCAAGAGCGTCGAGGAGGTCGTGAAGGGCTCCTTCGGCAAGAACCAGGCCCTCTTCAACAATGCGGGACAACATTACAACCACATCCATTTCTGGATGTGGATGAAGCCCAATGGCGGCGGCGCCCTGCCGGGCAAGCTCGAGAAGAAGATTGTCGAGGATCTCGGCTCCGTCGACAAGATGAAGGAAGACTTCATCCAGGCCGGCGTCAGCCAGTTCGGCTCGGGCTGGGCCTGGCTCGCGCTCAAGGACGGCAAGATCACCGTTATGAAGACCCCCAATGGCGAGAACCCGCTGGTTCACGGCGCCCAGCCGATCCTCGGCTGCGACGTGTGGGAGCACTCCTACTACATCGACTACCGCAACCGCCGTCCCGACTACGTCAAGGCCTTCCTCGACAATCTGGTGAACTGGGAGCATGTCGAGGAGATGTTCGAGCAGGCGTCCAAGTAAGCGCCGAACCGCATCGTCAAACGGGCCTCTTCGGAGGCCCGTTATCGTTTCAACGTTCTCTCGTTATTCCCGGCCGGAGCGAATCGGAGGGGAAGGGGAATCCATCAGCGCTCAGGGCGTAAGTGGATTCCCTTACCGCACTGCGTGCGCCGGGGATGACACCCACCACGTCATGGCCGGGCCCGGCCCGGCCATCTCTGTTCGAAGAGCACCACGCCTCTCCTGTTGGGATCACCGACACAAGGCCAGTGATGACGAAGGCTCCGTCAGACAATCGAGCTTGCAAGCCGCAACTCCCGCTCCTCCAGCAACGCGCGAAAAGCATCCGACTTCAGATATTCCAACTCCTCCACCCGGCTCTCCACCGCAGGATCGAGCGCACGCAACTCGTCGTCCACATAGCCTGGATGGCACATGACCACAGGACAGGCTCCAAGCGTCGAGAAGGCTTCCTCGAATATGCGGGCAGCCGGTACGGACAGGTCGAGCGGGGCAAAGCCGGAAAAACCTTCGTTTGTCCGAAATCCGGCGCCCTGGGCGCTTCGCGCAAAGCCTTGGGCAAGGGACTTCACGACCAACGCCTTGCTGCGCCCGATGGGGCGCCGAAGGATCGCGGCCATCCGGTCCGACGGATCACGCAGCCAGACGCGCCCCGCGTAGCCCCTGTCCGTCAGAACCCGGATCAGGGCCGGCCGGATCGCCGGCAGAACATGCACATGCTGGTGGCCGTCCACGAAGGCCGGCGGCTCGCCGTGAGCCTCCAGGAAGGCGTCAAGCTGGCGGCCGATTTCCCCGGCAACCTCCTCGACCGACAGCTGGCGCCTCATGGCCTTCGGCAGGAGTGTCCCCAGGGTTGGAAAGACGCCTGTCGGGGCGAGCTGCGGCATGGGGCCGAGAGGCGACCCCGTCGTGAGGTTGAGGTGAATGCCCACCGCGATCCGGCCCCTCAGGGGCTTCAGATGCAGCGCAGACCGGCGCCAACCGGGCATGTTGGTCATGGCTCCCGTGGCCGAGAGGCGGCTCATCTCCGCCAATTCGATGATGCCACGGCTCACCCCATCGGCGAGGCCGAAATCGTCGGCGCAGAGAATGACGTTACGAAAGGAACCCATGTATGCTCTAAAATTCAGCTTTGCCGCACCCTAATCCCCTTGAGCAAAGCTGCAAACTCGGCTCTTGATGCGGCCCGATAAGTAAGGGTTCATCCAGTGGCGTCGCCCAAGCTCAGCGTAATCATCCCGGTCCACAACGAGAGCGCCAACATTGCGCCCCTCTGCGAGCGCCTGCTGCCGGTCCTCAACCGGATCACCCCGGATTGGGAGGTGGTCTTCGTAGACGATGGCAGCCGGGACGACACCTTGGACCTCATCCGGGACGTCAGCCGCACCGAGCCCCGGATCGGGGCCGTCTCCTTCAGCCGCAACTTCGGCAAGGAGATTGCCATTGCGGCCGGGCTCGATCACGCCCGTGGCGACGCGGTGGTGATCATGGATGCCGACCTCCAGCACCCGCCCGAAATGATCGAAGCCTTTGTGGAACGCTGGCGGGAGGGCTTCCTCATGGTCTATGGCCAGCGCACCGACCGCTCGGACGAGACCCGGGCCAAGCGCGGCTTCGCTCAGGCCTTCTACAAGCTCTTCGCCCGCTTCGGCGAGATTCCCCTGCCCGAGGGCGCGGGCGATTTCCGGCTCATCGACCGGAAGGGCATCGAAGTCCTGAAGACCTTGGGCGAGCGAGCGCGCTTCTCCAAGGGGCTCTATGCCTGGATCGGCTTTAAGGCCACGGGCGTGCCCTTTGTGGTGGAGGAGCGCCGCTTCGGCACCACCCAATGGAGCTTCCGCAAGCTCTTCCGGTTCGCCTTCGACGGTATCGCGGCCTTCTCCACGGTGCCCCTGCGGATCTGGACCTATATCGGCTTCCTGATCTCGTTCCTGGCGATCGCCTCCGCCCTGTTCTTCACGGTCCGGACGCTCCTGTTCGGCACCGACCTTCCCGGCTTTCCGAGCCTGATCGTCTCCGTCATGTTCTTCTCCGGCATTCAGCTCATGTCGCTCGGGATCGTCGGCGAGTATGTCGGCCGCATCTTCGCCGAGGTGAAGCGGCGCCCGCTCTATGTGGTGGCTGAACGGATCGGCGGCGCGGCGGAGGTCTCGGACAGTCTCGTTCCCGACAATTACCGACTGCGCCGGGCCTGACCGATGTTCAAGAAGATCCTCTCCGTCGGCGGCTGGACGCTGGTCTCGCGCATCACCGGCTTCATCCGCGACGTGGTGCTGGCCGCCATCATGGGCGTAGGCCCCATCGCCGACGCCTTCGTGGTCGCCTCCCGCATCCCCAATCATTTCCGCGCCATCTTCAGCGAGGGCGCCTTCAACAGCGCGTTCCTGCCGACCTATGCGGGCGTGCTGGAGCGGGAGGGCGCCGCCCCGGCCCGCTCGTTTGCCAGCCGCATCAGCACCCTGATGCTGATCGTGCAGGTGCTGCTGCTGGTGGCGGCCCTCGTAGGCATGCCGGTGGTGGTGACCCTGCTCGCCCCCGGCTTCTCGGACGATCCGGCAAAGTTCGACCTGGCGGTGACGCTCACCCGCATCACCTTCCCGTATCTCCTCTTCGTCACCCTGGTGACGATCCTCTCAGGCATCCTCAACGCCCATGAGCGCTTCGCGGCGGCGGCTGCCGCGCCCGTGCTGCTCAACGTCTCCATCGTAGCGGCTTTGGCTGTCGCGTTCCTGTTCCCGAATGCCGGCTATGCGGCCGCCTGGGGCGTGACGGTGGCGGGCGTGCTCGAATTGCTGCTGGTCTGGTTTTCCGCCAAGCGTCTGGGCGTCGCGCCGACCATCGAGACGCCGCGCTTCGATCCGGCCATGAAGCATTTCTTCAAGGTGCTCGGGCCGGCGGTCATCGGCTCGGCGGGCGTGCAGCTTGCCATGTTCGCCGACACGATCATCGCCTCCTTCCTGCCCACCGGGGCCGTGGCCTCGCTCTACTATGCCGACCGCATCTACCAGCTGCCGCTCGGCGTGATCGGGATCGCGGCCGGCACCGTGCTGCTGCCGGAGATGAGCCGCCGCATCGCTGCGGGCGACGTGACCGGCGCCCACGGCGCGCAGAACCGGGCCGTGGGCCTCACGCTTGCCCTCGCCGCCCCCTTCGTCGTGGCCTTCGTCACCCTGCCCGACCTCATCATGTCGGCCCTGTTCCAGCGCGGCGCCTTCGATGCCGCAGCCGCCGAGCGCTCCGGCGCGGTGCTTGCCGCCTATGCCATCGGCTTACCCGCCGCCGTGCTCATCCGCTCGGCAGTGGCGAGCTTCTATTCCCGCTCGGATACCGTGACGCCGCTCATAGCCTCGCTCACGGCGGTGGCGGTCAATGTGGCTCTGAAGATCGTGCTCACCGGTCCCTATGGCGTCGTCGGCCTGGCGCTTGCCACCGCCATCGGCATCTGGGTCAATCTCGGGCTCCTCGTCCTTCTCGCTCTTCGGAAGGACTGGATGGCTCCCGGCGGCACCCTGGGTCGCACGGCTGCCGCCGTCGCTGTTGCCAGCCTGCTGCTTGGGGCCTTTGCCTGGTTCGCGCCTCTTCCTTTATCCGAATGGACTGCCCGGCTCCCGGCCTGGAACAGCGAGATCCTGCTCGCGATCCTCGGGATTGCCGGTGCCCTCATCTATGGCGGCGTGCTGCTGGCGGGCCTGAAGGTGCTCGGCGTCAGGCTGTCGCGCCGCTGACATCGCTCAAGGTGAACAGTTCCCGCTCGGCCGCGATGCCCCGCAACCGGTGCCTCCCAAGGGAGCGGACCGACACCGGGCTCACGGAGGCCACGCTCTCCGACAGGATCAGGGCGCAGTCGAGGGAGCTGCACAAGGCTTCCATGCGGCTTGCCTCGTTCACGGCAGGGCCGATCACGGTGAAGTCGAGGCGCCCGGCGGCCCCGATATTGCCGTAGAACACGTCCCCGCAATGCAGCGCGATGTCCAGGCTCAGCGGGGTCTCGTGCTGGCGGTTGACCGCCTCGTTGCGCTCAAGCGCCGTTTGGGCGGCCCGAATGGCGGCCACGCAGGCCTCCTCCCGGGAGCGGTGCTCCGAGATCGGGAAGGCGGCCAGAACGCCGTCGCCCATGAACTTGAGCACCTCGCCGCATTGCTCCGCGACGGGCTCCGCCATCGCCTCAAGGTGCTGGTCGAGACGGACGATCAGGTCCATGCCCGAGGCGTCGGCCAGGGAGGTGAAGCCGCGCAGATCGGCGAAAAGCAGAGCGGCCGTCAGGGTCGTGCCGACGCCGCGCCGGATCTCGCCGCTCAGCACCCGCCGCCCGGCGGAGAGGCCCACATAGGTGTCGAGCATTGCGACCGTGAGGTCGAACAGCGTCATGCGGTAGGCGGCAAGCCCCAGGAGTGGTAGGAGGGCGTCAATACGGGCGATCTCCTCGGGCAGAAAGCCTCTAGGGCGGCTTGAGGAGAAGGAGATGCCGATGCCGCGCAGGTCCGGGGCGCTCGCATTGTCGAAGCTGAAGAGGCGCGCGAGATAATCCGTTCCGCCTTCGCGCCGTACATCCTCGAACACGCCGAACGGCTCGGCATCCGGACCGTCGACCTTCCAGTAGCCTTCGGTCTGCTCGGTCCGCATCATATGGGCGAAGGGGCTGGCCTCGAAGGCATTCGCGTTGCGCTCATGCGACACGCCCTCGACCATGGTGCCGGAAGACCGTGTCCACACATGGGTATAGACGCGGATCGTCGGATTGACTGTCGGCAGCGCGACATAGGCCCGGACCAGCGGCAGGCCTTCCGCCATGAGCCCCTCGGCGAAGCCGGAGAGCAGGGCTGTCATGTTCGAGCCGCGCAGCCCCTGTTCGATGATCCAGCTTTCGAGATTTGCCATGGGCTCACTCTAGCATTCCAGTGAGGAATGTCCTCAAGGTACCAGCTCTGTTGTCAGCGGCTTGCGTGCCGGGAGGCTCCGCCCGTGCCGGCGATCTCCGTCAGGAGTTTGCGGCGCGCGGCCAGGGCGAAAGGCTGCGTCTCGTCGGCAATCTCGACGAAGGAGCCGGGGCCTCCGATGACGTTCTGCGCATAATAATCCTCCAGCGACATGCCGCCGGGCCCGCCCGGACGGCCGCTGCCGGGGCGCCGGATGGCAAGCGCATTGATGGTGAAGCCCTTGGCCAGCGCCTCCGCCCTCACCTGCTCCAGAGACCGGCCGTTCATGTTCGGGCCGTCGCCCGAGACGTCGATCACCTTGCGGGTACCGTCATGGGCGTTGCCCTCCACGAGGCGCATGGAGAAGTCGATGGCATTGGAGATGGAGTTGTAGCCTGTCGCGCCGCGCGGGGCGCTCAAGAGCTTGTCGGCGAACACCCTTGCGCTCGCCTCGTCGCGGATCACGTGCCAGTCGACGATGAGCACCTGGGAGCTCGGCCCGCCCCATTCCATGAAAGCGACCGCAATGGCCCCGACGGGTCCGTCCTTGATTCCGGTGAGCACGTCGGGGCTCGTGAGCGCATCCGCCCAGCCCTTCCGCTGGAGGCGCAGTTCCTCGTTATCGATGGAGCCCGAGCCATCGGCGGCAAAGACCAGCTCCAGATCGACCGATTCCGCATGGACCGTCGCGGTCAGAAGGCTCAGGGCCACAAGGCTTTTGAGGATAAGGCGCATTGGAGGCTCCAGCTTGGGGCGCAATGCTGGAGGCATGTAGGGCACGATCCCGGCGGAACTGCGCTGCCTCTCGATCACAAATTTGTTGGGACTTCCGGCATTCCCCGAAAGGGATGTTTGAGCCGGTCGAATCTTCCATAAACCTCATCCTGAGGAGGTCGCTTAAGCGACCGTCTCGAAGGAGCCTCCATAGAGCACTGGATCCTCCTTCGAGACGCAGACTGACGTCTGCTCCTCAGGATGAGGGTAGAGGTGGGAAGGTGCGGCTTTCCAAGGCGAGCCTCAAGCCGCCTTGAGCACACCCTTGTCATGGGCGAAGGCCCAGTACAGCTCCCGCGCCTTGCGATAGAACGGGCCGGGCTGGAGGTCGCGGGAATCGATGCGCAGCACCGGCATGACCTTGGAATAATTGCCCGAGATGAAGATTTCGTCGGCGCCGGCGAAATCCTCGTAGCGCAGGGTACTCTCGACCACCTGCACGCCATCGTCGCGCAGGAGCTGGATCACGCGCTGGCGGGTGATGCCATTGAGGAACGTGCCGTTCGGATACGGCGTGTGGACCACGCCGCCCTTCGCCATGAACACGTTGGACGTGGCGGTCTCGGCGATGTTGCCAAGGGCATCGCACACGAGGGCGTTGTCGAATCCCTTCTCCTTCGCCTCGCGGATCACGCGGGCGTTGTTGGGATATAGGGCACCGGCCTTCGCATCGGTCGGCATGGATTCGAGGGTCGGGCGGCGGAAGCTCGACTTCGTCAGCGAGGTTCCACCCGGCACCGGCATCGGCGCTTCGAACAGGGAAAGGCAGAACTGGGTCGACTCCGGATCCGGCGCGATGGTGGCCAACCCCTCGGCCTCACCCCAGTACATGGGCTTCACGTAGAGCGCCGTGCCGGGCGCGAACTTCTTTACCCCCTCCTTGACGAGATCCATGATGGCCCGCGGCTCCATGGTCGGCTTGAGGCCGATGGTCAGCGCGGAGCGGTTCACGCGCTCGCAGTGAAGGTCGAGATCGGGAGCCACGCCCTCGAACACGCGGGCTCCGTCGAAGACCGAGGAGCCGAGCCAGGACACGTGAGAGCGCGGCCCGATCAGGGGCGGATTGCCCTCATGCCACTCGCCGTTGAACCAGTTCCAGGTGTTCGAATACCAAGCCACGTGTCTCATCCTTTGGGTCAGAAGTTCTGCCCTATCGAAACGCCTGCGCCGGCAACCGTCAATCGCTGGGTTCAAGCGTGGGACATAAAGACTTGTGATGGGTTTCATGAGCCGAGATGATCATTGGCTGGCTTGCCATCGGTCGCACCCGGTGAAATTCTGCCTTCATGACCAATTCCAGCCTCATCCCCGCCAATGCGAAGGCCGTGATCTTCGACGCCTATGGAACATTGTTCGACGTGCATTCCGCCGTTGGTCGCCACATGGCCGAAGTCGGGCCCGATGCGGCGCGCTTCTCGGAGGTGTGGCGCACGAAGCAGCTGGAATATTCCTGGGTGCTGTCGCTGGCGGGCCACTACGAGCCGTTCTGGACTTTGACCGAGCGCGCATTGGACTATGCCTTTGCGCGATTCCCGGACGTCGACCGCTCTATCCGGCCGCTTCTGCTTGAGGCCTATCGTACCCTCGATGCCTATCCGGATGTTC
>JAJFBI010000540.1 GCA_020697385.1 Microvirga sp.
TGGCAGGAGGAGCTTGCAACGAAGTTCGGGCTGAAGGTCCTCTCCTTCAACTGGGTGCAGGGCTACCGCCACTTCTTCACCAACAAGCCGGTAAAGACCCCGGACGACCTCAAGGGCCTGCGCATCCGCACGCCGCCCGCGCCGATCTGGCAGGAGTCGATCCGCGCGCTCGGCGCGACGCCGGTCGCGATGGCCTTCGGTGAGATGTACCCGGGGCTGCAGCAGCGGGCGATCGACGGCGTCGAGCTCGTCTACAACAACATCCCCGGCGGGCGCTTCTACGAGGTACTCAAATTCGCCAACGAGACGAAGCACATCATGCTGATCAATTTCGAGGTGGTCAGCGCGAAATGGTTCGACAGCCTGCCGAAGGAATACCAGGACATCCTGATCGAGGAGTGCGACAGGGCCGGCGAGGAGACCTCGCGCGAGATCTTCAGGCTGGAGGCTGAGGTCGAGCAGCAGCTCAAGGGGCGCGGCATGACGATCGTCGAGGACGTCGACTTCGCCGCCTTCCGCAAGGCCGGCGAGAAGGCCTATGAGGTGCTGAAGATCCAGGATGCGAAGGCCGCCGTGCACAAGGAGATCGGCAAGAACTGAGCGCTAGCTCCGAAGTGCTCCCCGCTGGTCATGCGCGGGCTTGACCCGCGCATCCAGGCGGCGCGGGGTCTCGATGGCCGGGTCGACCCCGGGATCAAGTCCGGGGGCAGGTCCGGCCATGACAACCGGAGAGGAATCCGGCTGCCATGAAGCGAGCCTACGAAGCGATCTGCGCGGCGGAGGGGCTGATCGCCGCCACGTTCCTCATCCTGATGGTCGTCCTGATCTTCCTCGGCGGCGTCATGCGGATGCTCGGCCATCCGATCAACTGGTCGGGCGACGCGGCGACGGCCTTCTTCGCCTGGGCGTGCTTCCTCTGCGCCGACATCGCCTGGCGGCGCAACAGCCTCATGTCGATCGAGGTGGTGACGAACCGCCTGCCGGAGCGCGCCGCGCTTGGCCTGCGGATGGTGAACTACGCGCTGATCGCGGCCTTCCTCGTCTATCTCATCGCGATGGGATTCTATCTGTCCTGGATCAGCCGCATCCGCAGCTTCCAGGGCATTCCGGGGATCAGCTACTCCTGGGTGACCATGAGCTTGCCGGTCGGGGCGATGCTGCTCCTTGTCACGACCGCGCTGAAGGTCCGCGCCGAGCTGCGCGGCGAGCACGCGCAATCCCAAGCGGTCGACGTGCTCTGAGCCGCCGCGCCGATGCTCATCGTCCTCATCGCCTTCACGGTGCTCCTCCTGATGGGGATGCCGGTCGCCTTCGCGATCGGCATCTCCGGCGCGCTCTTCTTCCTGCAGCACCCCGAGCTGCCGGCGACCATCCCGATCCAGCTCACCGTCACGGAGACGCAGAACTTTGCGCTGCTTGCGGTGCCGCTCTTCATCCTCGCCGGCAACTTCCTCAACAATTCCGGCATCACCC
Source organism: Microvirga sp. (assembly GCA_020697385.1). Taxonomy (GTDB): domain Bacteria; phylum Pseudomonadota; class Alphaproteobacteria; order Rhizobiales; family Beijerinckiaceae; genus Microvirga. The sequence continues at coordinate 1,474 of JAJFBI010000540.1, forward strand.
ACAACCTCCTCAAGCTCGCGACGGTGCTGACCGGACGCATGCAGGGAGGCCTCGCCCAGACCTCGATCGCGCTCTCGACGCTGATGAGCGGCGTCACCGGCTCCTCGATCGCCGACGCCGCCATGAACGCGCGCATCCTCGGCGTGCAGATGCTGAAGCGCGGCTTCTCGCGCGGCTACGCCGCGGGCGTGCTCTCCTACGGCTCCCTCATGGCGCCGATCATCCCGCCGGGCATCGGCTTCATCCTCTATGGCACGGTGGGCCAGGTCTCGATCGGGCGCCTGTTCGCCGCAGGCATCATTCCGGGGCTGATGCTGTGGGCCGCGCTTGCGATCGCGATCTCGATCACCGCGCGCCGCCGCGGCTACAAGCCCGAACGCGAGAAGGCGCCGACCGTAAGGGAGGTGCTCGTCGCCTCCTGGGGCGGCATCTGGGCGATCCTCTTTCCCATCATCCTGCTGCTCGGCCTGCGCGGCGGCGTGTTCACCCCTTCCGAGATCGGCGCTTTCGCAGTCGTATACGCCGTCGCGATCGGCATCTTCGCCTACCGCATGCTCACCTTCGCGGGCTTCCGCGACGCGGTGGAGGGCAGCCTCGTCGATGTCGGCGCGGTCATGTTCCTGCTCGCCCTGTCCGCGATCTTCGGCTACGGCATCGTCTTCGAGCGCATCCCCGAGGTGATCTCTGCCTGGATGCTCGGCGTCACCGACGACCCGAACGTCGTCATGGTGCTGATCGTCCTCTTCATCCTCGCGGCCGGGACCTTCATGGAAGGGTCCGTGCTCATCATCATGCTGACGCCAATCTTCCTGCCGCTGGTGACCAAGTACGGCATCGACCCGGTGCATTTCGGGCTGGTCTTCATTATCGCGGCGACGATCGGCAACTACACCCCGCCGGTGGGCGCAGCGATGTTCGTGGTCTGCCAGGTCCTGCGCTGCCCGATCGGCGAATACACGCGCGAGTCCGTGCCGTTCCTCATCGCGGTCTCGCTCGTGACGTTGTTGCTGATCTTCGTGCCAGGGGTTGTACTTGTCGTGCCGAATTGGCTGTTCGGGCAGCATTGATACCACAAGCGAGCTTGTTCGGGCATGCTGCCCCTCGCGCTCTGATCAACCCCCACTTCGGACTACCGTTCGGAGGGCTGGGAGTGGGCTGTCAGACCGCACCGAGTAGACGGAGAGCTAGCCGCGCTCTGAGCTTTTTACGGTATTAAGCAGAAGGCCGCTTTCTGAACAAACGTCCGGTTTGCGGCGCAGCGCCACGCAGCGAGAACGGCAAGGATGGGCGCAAAGCGGACCTGGTTGGAGTGCTCCTCCCAGGTACGCTGCCTGAACGACGGCGACGACCGATCGCGGTGATCATCGCCGACCGGCTTTAACTGATGCATCGAGAGCTCGGTCATCCGCCTTCATCAGCGTGTTCACGCCCGCGTAGGCTACCTGTGCGGTACCCCCCATGTTTGCGAGCTCGACCGTTTGAGGTGGGAACGTGATGCCCAACCTTCATACGAGGGAGGAACGCTCAACCGAGCGCGCGCGGTCGGCTTTCCGTCTCACACTGCTCGCCCGGCATCTCGTCGAGCAGCCGCCAGCCCGCACCCTAAAGCTCGCGCAATCTTCTCGACCGCCGTGGCGTAAGGGTCGCCCGCTCGCACTACAGCTCCGCCATCGCGACTTGTTTCGCGGCTCGGGCCAAAAGATTGGTCCTAATTGATCTAA
>JAJFBI010000541.1 GCA_020697385.1 Microvirga sp.
ACTCTCGGGGAGGCAAAGGACGTGCTCTGGATCAGTGAACCGTGTTCCAATGCTCGCTGAGTGCTCGATCCCGCCTTAAGCAGACCGGCTAGCGTTCTCTGAATTGTAGATCACTTCATCGCGACCGCGCCCCCACGACAGGTTACGGCGACACTGGCCTATACGCCGCGGCTAAGCTTGCCCTTGACGAGGCTAATATGAGCTGCGCAGCCACCCGGCGCTAACCCCTGCGGGTTGCCCAACTCACAGGCCTCACTGGTCCGAGTGGCAAGCGAGCTTGCCTGAGAACGGGCCGCACCAGGCACTATCGAGCCGATGCCTGCCTCGGTCGAGGCCCCGGCTTGAGGGCGGTGATGCATGCACTGGCGTCGAAGGAGCGTTACGAACCTCGACCCTTACCACCCTTTAGGAGTCGAAGGATTTCAAGGGCGGTCTCCCATGGCACGCGCTCGTTCACCTCGAGCCAAGCCTCTCCCTCATCAGCGTCTCGCACCTGAGCAGATGTACGCCTTCCTCTAAGGGCGCCCTGGGGGTCGGGGTCAACTATGACAACGTCATCGGTCTGCTGAGGCGGCTTCCTTGCGGTCCCGCCAAGCAGCCTCTCCTCGCTTACCTCTAGCGCGCGGCTCAGGGCTCGCAGGTACGACATCTGTGGAATCGCTCGGCCGTTGAGGTAGTGCGACATGTGAGCGGCTCCGAAGCGCTCACCCTCGCCTAGGAAGTGCCGCACCTCCTGCACCGTTCTGGCTTGCGTCCACCCCTTACTCTCCATCGCGGCCCGGAGCCGCTGAGCGAAATGCCGTCTAAGCTCGTTATTGGTCGTAGTTCGGTCTGCCCTCGATGAAGAGGCACTCGCTATCCGAGATCCCGTCAACCGGAGGCCCAGCGATCCCCTCCGTTCCGGCGTAGTTCTCGACTACTCGATCACCTCATCGGCTGCCACGAGCAGTTTGTCTGGCACGGTCAATCCAAAAGCCTTGGCGGTGGTGAGATTGATCGCAAGTTCGAACCTGGTCGATCGATCGACAGGCAGATCAGTCGGTCTGACACCTCTGAGGAGGCGACCGGCCTGAAGGCCTGCACGGCGATACGCGTCTGGAATGCTGTTCCCATAGCTAACCAGCCCACCGGCCGCGACCCACTCGCGGCCACTACTAATTGTCGGGATCGCATAATGAGCAGCGAGCGCAACGATGTGCTTACGGCGGCTGTGAAGGAATGGATCGGAGCTTATCATGAGGGCATTCGCGCGCAGCCGCTTCGCTGCGGCGAAAGCTGCCTCGATTTCGCTCTCGCTGCTCGCCTCGATGACATGCAGCTGCCACCCAAGTGCCCGCGCCGCTTGATGCGCAGTGTCCCGTTGTTGTGCCACTTCCGGACTCTGAGGGTTGACAATCAATACGACAGCGGTGACGTTTGGTATCAGTTCGCTCAGCAATTTGAGCTGCTTGGGTCCTAATTCAGCATCGAACCAGCTGACTCCGGTAACGTTCCCGCCGGGGTGGCTCAGGCTAGCCACGAGACCTACCAGTACGGGGTCGGCACTGCTTGTGAAGACGATCGGGATGGTTCCGGTCGCTCGTTTGGCAGCCAGAGCCGAGTTATTCCCTCCGACCGCAGCGAGCACCGCGACCTGCCGCCTGACCAGGTCTGCCGCCAGACCGGGCAGCAGGTCGTTCCGCCCCTCCGCCCAGCGGTATTCAAAGGCAACATTGCGGCCGCCGACATAGCCCATCTCGTTTAAGCCCTGATGGAACGCCGCGGTGTCACCGCTTGCCTCCTCCTGCGATCTACCGCTCAGAAACCCTATGACTGGTAGCACCGGCTGCTGCGCCTGCGCCGGCATAGGCCACGTAATCGCGCCCAGAAGCGAGATGAACTCGCGCCGTCTTAATCGGTCGAATTGCATGCAAACCTCGCATCCGTTCAGGCCATATCTCACAACCTCGTCGACCGGTTCATGAAAAAGCTCAAGCACCGTCGCGGGCGTGGCAACATGATAGGACGAGCTCGCGGCGAACTACTCTCGTTCGTCCAGCCTGGGTCAATACCATTGATTTGACGGTCCACGAGCTAGTCAGCGCTCTGCCGGGCCTATATCGTTCGCTAGATTGACCGGGTCCGGCTCACGGGCGAGGTTTGAACATTGCTGCCTGTGAGTTGTCGCGCGAGCATTGAACGTCGGGGATGGGATGTCTGATCTGCCACTGGGAGCGGCAAAAATCTCCCGACCACGTTACCAACGCACAGCTCGCAAATAGCGTCACTGAGCTGTGGGATGGGCGGCTCCAACTTGATGGAACCTGGATCGTCTATTCTGAGCACACCGCCGATGAAATCGGGACCAACTATTGCCGTAGTTCCGAAGGGTGATGCCCTCCTCGTGATCGGTGCGGGGCAGGACGCGGCCTGGGCAGGGTTCGAGCCGTCCGCTTCGCCGCGATACGTGACGCGGCGCATCCCGCCCTGATAACATGGCGGGGCAGGCCAAAAACCTGCATCGGGGGCTCTCCTGAAGTTGGGGTGTCGCAACTTCAGCTTCGGAGACCCCCGATCCCCCGCTCAAGGGGCCCGTCTCACATCTGTCTGAACCAGATCAGCATGCCATGGCGTGGATTGTCGCGTCTCGCCCTCAACGGACTGAGATGGCCCAACCGGCCAACAAAGGGGGATGAGCACTTGATGAATAAACCCGGCCGCACGCTAGCGCCCTCGGAGCCTCCACCTAGCTGCAGACAACGTCACGCGCAATCGTCGCAGATCAGGGGCTCGATCGGCCGTCGCTACAGGAGCGGCGAGCACGATCAGCTCCGCGCGGCGTCAAAACGCCTGATCGCGAACTTTCGGCGCGAAAGCGCCCGCCGCTCATAGCGGTCGAGTTTCGCGAGCTCGCCAGATAACTCTTTAAGAGCGCGGGCGTGCCGCTCGAGAGCGGGCTCAGACGATCGTTCGGACCACGCGGCGGCTTCCCGCTCGACCCGCGTGCCGAACCGGCCGGTTTCTGCGGCGCGCACCATCTGCGCTGCGAAAGACAGAAAACGGACCGGGTTCGCATGAAGCGCAAAATGCGGGTCCTTAAGTGCGCGATTGATGAGCTCGCCGCGCATCTGACGGGCGCGCAGCAAAACCACCTCGGCCTCAGCGATCTGGATGGCGAGCTCCAGGAGCTCGTCCCTTCCGCCGG
>JAJFBI010000046.1 GCA_020697385.1 Microvirga sp.
AGGCCCTGCTTCTCAATGATCTGCGAGGAGCGTGGGTTCTCGACCACTGAACCGGTCGCGAAGATCGAGTGCGACATGGCAAGCCCTTGGACCCGTGAGGCGATGTTCACCGTCTGGCCGAAATAATCCTGCCGGTCGTTCAGCGTCACGGCGAGGCAGGGTCCTTCGTGGATGCCGATCTTGAGCAGCAGGTCCTCGCTGCCGCGCTCCTCGTTGAGGCGGCGCATCGCCTCGCGCATCCGCAGCGCGGCCGAAATCGCATGGTCCGGCGTCGGGAAGGTGGCCATCACCGCATCGCCGATGGTCTTGACCACGGCGCCCGACTCGGAGGCGACAATCTCGTTCAGAACCTGGAAGTGCGACCGGACGAGATCATAGGCCACGAGGTCGCCGACGCGTTCGTAGAGCTGCGTCGAGCCTTTCAAATCGGTGAAGAGAAACGTGAGGCTCGTGATCTTCAGCCTCTGGTCGATGTCGAGCGTGTCGGTGCGGTAGAGATCGCGAAAAGTCTGGTTGGTGAGCAGGCGCTTGGCCGTCAGGAAGGGCCGCCGCCGCTTCAGCATCTCGTGCAGTTCGTCGCCGGCGACCCAGACGGCCGGCAGGGCGCGCCTGTTCGTGCGGTTCTCGATGGAGATGCGCAAAGGGCCCGGCCGCATGGTGAGGGTCTGGTTCTGCGGATGAGACTCGTTGATAATGAGCGATAGGCTCTGGCGCTCGCGGGTGGGCTCGCCCTGCACGTCGATGAACTGGGCCACATGGGTGACGGGCTCGAAGACGATCACGAACTCCGCTGGGAGCTGCAGGGACATGATCGCCCTCTCGCCAGGCGGCAGTTCGACGGCATCGAGCACGATCTCGTCGATCATGCGCTCGAAATCCTCGGGCAGGTCGACACCGGAGCCCCAGAAGATCTGGCGTTCATATTCATGCAGCGGCAGGGAATCCGGATCGTGCGCTGCGATCTTGCGCACGCGCGGGCTCACCGTGAATGTGACCTCCACCATCTCGTCGAGGGTCGGCTCGTAGCCTGCGGAGCAAAGGGCACAGCAATATTCGTCGCGGTTCACCGATTTCAGGCTCAGGCCCGATTCAAGCACCCCACCGCAACCGGGGCAGAGGACGTTCCAGGACATCTCGAACAGCCCGAGCCGGGAGGCGTGGAGGAAGGCGGCGATCACGCGGTCCTCGTCGAAGCCCTGCCTTGCCCCGAAGGCGAGCGCATTGATGCGGTTCAGCTCATGGTCCGGGGCGTCCTGGATCAGTCGATCGATGGCGTCGACGATGTCGGCGTCGGCGGATTGCCGGAGGATAGCGAGGAGTTTTTCGTGCTCGTTCATGGTGCAACCTCCTTCGAGGCGCGAACCGGGCCATGGATCGTGGCGATGCGAAGCGCCCGCTGGCGCGCCTGCGACGGCGCACCCCGGCTGCATGTCTCAAGGGTGCCAGGATGGGCCCGCAATCCGGCAATGTGAGGGCAGGGCCGTGGCTGAGCGGGATGACTCAGCTCTCCGCCACGCCGTATTCCTCTGCGTAGCGGTTGGCGACCCGTGTCTGCCACAGGCATAGGGCCGGCGCGACGATGAGCTCGACGATCAGGCCGCCGAGCATGAAGAGCGAGGGCAGGCCGGTGAGGGCAAGACCGATGAGGCGGCTCAAGCCGCCGATGACGACGAGCAAGGTCAGCAGACGAACACGGCCGGTGTGGATCTCGATGGAGGGCAGGGTGCTCCAGAAGCAAAGGCCAATTCCCAAGAGTAGGCCGGACAGATAGCGGAAGTGGCTCTCCGCCGAGATGCTCACCGCGTCACCCGTGAGCGCCTGCCCGAAGAGAACGCCGTAGAGACCCGCCGCGACCGGGATGGTGGCCACGATGGCAATTGCCTGCTGAAGCAGCTTTCGTTCACGGACCATGCTGGGCATGAGGCCTCCTATCTGTTTGCCTGCTTGAGAGCAGGTGCCGCACCGATAACGACGATGACACCGATCAATCCCATCACCAATGAGATGCCACCGATCACCAGGCCCAGGCCTCCCGGACCCGAGAAGAGACCCACCAGCAACCCCGCCAACGGCTGCGACAGATTGTTGATGGTGATCATCGCACCGGTCGTCTTGCCGAAATCCTTCTGCGGAATGATCTTCTGGCGCAGGCTCCTGAGATAGATGGTGAACATCTTGTCGAAGCCGAGGACGAGAATGTAGCCGGTGACATAGACCCCGTAATTGGGGCTGATCGCAGTCAGCAGGCCGCCGATGAAGATCGCCGTGTAGCCAATGGCGCCCATCGCCCTCAACGGAATAATGACGTGGGCCAGGAAGGTCAGGATTACGATGCTCGCAATGGCGCTGGCCGTCTGCAGAAGCGCGTAGCTCTGCTCGGACTGGCCATGGATGCCCGTCACCATCGCGGCGGATGTGGCCAGCGTTGCGCCGAAGACGAAGTTCAACCCGGCCGCCAGCGCGGCGGCTCTTCGCAATCCGGGCAGATGCCAGATGTGCTTGAAGGCGATCCGGAAAGGATCGACCCAGCTCTCATGCGCCGCCTCCGGCGGGGCGAGTTCGATCCGGCTCGAGCGATGCCACAGGGTGAGCCCGAGATCCGCCAGCAGGAACAGGAACGCCGTGATGCCGACCACGATCTGCCACGGCCAGAGACCGAGCAGGGCGGCGGCCAGTATGGGGCCCATCACCATCCCGAGCTGGTCGCCGAGCTGCGAGTAGGACAGAACTTTCTCGAACCGCTGCTGCCTGAAGATCTGCGGCAGCATCACCTCCCGGGCGAGAAACCCCTGCGTCGAGAGGATTCCGCAGATTGCCGAGAGGGCGACCAGCCAGCCGATGCCGCCGATGAACTCGTGGCCGGCAACCCCCACCGCGCAGGTGAGCAAACGGAAGCGCTGGCTGATGACCAGCAGCGATACAGGCGAGCGGCGGTCGCAGAGAATTCCGCAGACCGAAAACAGCAGGTAGCGGGGCAGGGTCTCGATGAAGAAGGCGATCCCCGACAGGGCTGCGCTCTGCGTTGTCTGGAACACCACGAGGGGGACCAGGAACAGCAGCATCTGGTCCGCCAGGCGGGCGAAGAAGAGAGAGACGAAGAAGCTGATATCCTTGGCGCGCACTGGAACTCCCCGCGATCGACCCGGTGCGGCCGTCTCATGCAATACTCTGCCATATAATCTGCCCGGAGCTTGCGCCAGATCACAGCTCTTTCATGAAGGGTTCTTTTCTGTTGGAAGAGAGCCGTTTAGGTTCGCAGGCAACTGCATCGCTTCAGGGGGATCTCATGCCGGCACGTTTCGAACTCAATGGGGTCTTTCTCTCAGGCCCGACCTACAAGGTCGGTCTAATGCTGGCGCTCGCCGGAGAGGCCTTCGATTACGTGCACGTGAACCTCGCGGGCGGCGAGCACAAGCAGCCGCCTTATCTCGCCAGGCAGCGCTATGGCCAGGTGCCGCTCCTCGTGGACCGCAGCAATGGCCGCCACCTGAGTCAATCGGCGGCCATCATGGAATACCTTGCCGATACCCTTGGTAAATTCGGCGGCGCCACTCTCGACGAACGCCTCCAGGTTCGTGAATGGCTCTATTGGGATTTCGACCGTCTCACTCCCTACATCTATCGCGCCCGCGGCATTCGCCTCGGCTTCATGAAGGGTGGTCAGGAGACCCTCGACCTGTGTGAGGCCTATGCGGCATCCTCGCTCAAAATGCTCGAGAGGCATCTTGCCGGGCGCGATTGGATCGTGGGCGAAAGCCCGACCATCGCCGACATCGACGTCTATGGGGTTCTGGCCTATGCGGCCGAGGCGGCTGTCGATCTCGCGCCCTACACCAATGTTTCCGCATGGATCGGCCGCGTCGAGGCGCTGCCCGGATTCGCGCGCCCGACGGATTTGCTGCCGCCTGAGAGCCGGGTTGCCGCATGACCGATGTCCTGATCCGTGAAGCCGAGACTGCCGACCTCGAAGCCATCATCCGCCTGCACGAGGAGGACGAGCTTGGCTCCCATGGTGATGTCTGGTCGCCTGAGACCCGCCCGGCCTACGAGGCGGCTTTCGCTGCCATCCAGCGCAGCCCCGAGAACCACTTGTTCGTGGCGGTCGATGGAGGCGAGATCGTCGGTACATTCCAGCTCACCTACATCCCCAATCTCACGGGCCGCGGTACCCTTCGGGTGAAAGTGGAGAGCGTGAAGGTGAAGGCCGCACGACGCTCCACGGGCATCGGCGCCAGGATGATGGCCTTCGCGGAGGACCATGCCCGCGGCCAAGGCGCCCGCGCCATGGAGCTCACCTCCAACAAGGCCCGCCAAGCTGCCCACCGCTTCTACGAGCGCCTGGACTTTTCCCGCAGCCACGAGGGCTTCAAGAAGAAGCTCTGAAGCCGGTCAATTCAACGTGTAGATCTCGTGCCGGGCGGTGCCCGGAGGTCCCTTGCGGATCGTCACGCTCGCGTCCTGGGCCAGTGGGTGCGTCTTCAGGATCCGTTCGACAGCGTAGTACATCGCTTCCGCGTCCGGGCCGCAGAGGTAAATGATCGAATCGGTCGCTCCGACGGCATGGCCATCGACTTCACCGAGATCTCCGAGAGCGACCTCCAACTGGCTTATAAAGCCCGGAAGACCGTATTCCTCGTAGATGGCACGGGGAAGCGACTCCCCGTCGAGGCGAATGAAGAGCGCCTGTTGAGGCGGAACGTAACTGCCGCCGGCTGCATGTTGCTTGCCGATGATGCGGGATAGCCAGTTCATGGAGAGCTCCTGTCCAATCGAGGCGCGTGTATTCAGGCCTTCGCGCCGTCCTTGAGGCGCTTGTTGCATGCGCTCCAGAAGGCCGGCCACTTCATGTCCTTGGCGGTCTTGCCGCCGGCCTTGGCTTCCTTCCACTCGAGGCTGCACTTGCTCATGCGCTCGCGGGCGGCCATCTGCGCAGCGGTAGGCTCCTTCTTCGGCTTAGACTGGGCAGCGAGCACGGCACCGGAGAGAGCAAAGGTCATGGCGGCCGCAAGTGCCGCGCTCACAAGTCTGTTCATCATCGAATCACCCCTACAGCGATTGCTTTATGTTATAAACTTTCTGAATCGACCCGCGGCAACATGCAAGCCCCTGGGATCTGCCATGCGTCGATTTCGGGGATTTTTCGTTGCAGGCGAGGGTGCCAGCTCCGATCTTATGGCTTAACGTTCCGTCGCGAATTCGTAGCGTTACCTGAAGAGAGGCGTTTCATGGCGGCTTCCGCGCAGCAACCGATCGATCTGTATTACTGGCCCACCCCGAACGGGTGGAAGATCACCATCATGCTCGAGGAATGCGGGCTGCCGTATGCCATCCACCCGGTGAACATCGGCAAGGGCGATCAGTTCAAGCCGGAGTTCCTGAGCGTCTCCCCCAACAACAAAATGCCGGCCATCGTCGATCATGACGGGCCTGGGGGCGAGCCGATCTCCGTGTTCGAGTCTGGCGCCATCCTGCAATATCTCGGCCGCAAGACCGGGCAGTTCTATCCGCAGGACGAGCGTCAGCGCGTCGAGGTCGACCAATGGCTGTTCTGGCAGATGGGCGGCTTCGGCCCCATGCTTGGACAGGCGCACCATTTCCGCATCTATGCGCCGGAAAAGGTGCCTTACGCCATCGACCGCTACACCAACGAGACCAATCGCCTCTACGGCGTGCTGAATAAGCGCCTCGCGGACCGGGAATTCGTGGCCGGCGCGTATTCCATCGCCGACATGGCCATCGCCCCCTGGGCGAAGCTCTGGGAGCGCCAGGGCCAGAACATCGAGGATTTCCCGCATGTGAAGCGCTGGCTTGAGACGATGCTCGCCCGCCCGGCGGTCCTGCGCGGCATCAAGGTCAGCTCCGAGGACCGCAACAAGACCGACCTGACGGACCCGGCCGTCCAGGCCGTCCTGTTCGGCCAGAAGGCGCGCTAGCTATGGTACCTCGTCATGCCCGGCCTTGTGCCGGGTATCCACGTCTTGATGGCTCAGTTGTTCAAAGACGTGGATGGCCGGGACTGATCCCCGGATCAAGTCCGGGACGGCCATGACGCAGGTTGATTAGGTGGAATGGGGTCTCAGTTTGCCTTCGTCCAGGTCTGCGACTTGCAGATCAGGCCGCCGAAGACGCAGCCGGAGAGCTGCAGGGTCTTCGCGCTCGTCATCTTAAGCTTGCCCGTATAGGTCTTGCCGTCCTGGGGATTATAGAGCTGGCCGATGTATCCGTCCCCGTCCGGCTTGAGGTCCCAGATCATCCGGACGCCCACGATGGCGCGGTCCCGCAGCTTCGGGTCGGCGTTGTTGGTGTCCTTCTGATAGGTCGAGGCGGCGATGATGCCGCAATATTCGGCCCCGCATTTCGCGATCCTGACCCGAGTATCGCCGCTCTGAGTCACCCAGGTGCCGCTCGGATCAGCCGACTGGGCGGAGGCTGGAAGGGCAAACATGACAAGGCCGAGGGCGAGGATGGTTTGTTTCATGGAGAACTCCCTTTAGGTCGGTCTTCAGCGGACCGCTCCAGAACAAGACTAGGGGAGGCGGTTAAGCTTTCCAAGCGGGCCAGGGCAAAAGGCCCTTGAGGCACAGGGGGCTCGCCGCTATAAGCGCCCCACTTCACCATTTCCCTCATAAAGAGAAGCGAGCTGTCATGGCCATCGAGCGTACTTTTTCCATCATCAAGCCCGACGCGACCCAACGGAACCTCACCGGCGCCGTCAATGCCGTCATCGAGCAGGCCGGCCTCCGGATCGTCGCCCAGAAGCGCATCCTCATGAGCCGCCGCGAGGCCGAGACCTTCTACGCGGTCCACAAGGAGCGTCCCTTCTTCGGCGAGCTCGTGGACTTCATGGTCTCCGCCCCGGTCGTCGTGCAGGTGCTTGAGGGCGAGAACGCCGTGCTCCGCTACCGCGAGATCATGGGCGCCACCAACCCGGAGAGCGCCGCCGAGGGCACCATCCGCAAGCTCTACGCCAAGTCGATCGGCGAGAACTCGGTTCACGGCTCCGACAGCCAGGACAACGCCAAGATCGAAATCGCCCAGTTCTTCTCGGGCAACGAGATTGTCGGCTGAGCTTTTCAGGCATAGCCTTCATGATCAGGCCGCCCTCCGGGCGGCCTTTTCATTTTCCGGCCTTTCCCTCATCATGCGCCCGCCATGAACCAAGCTCCCCGCATCGAACGCCGCGCCTCCGTCTGCCCGCATGACTGCCCCTCCGTCTGCTCCCTCGAGGTGGAGGTGATCGACGGGCGCAGTATCGGGCGCGTGCATGGGGCGAAGTCGAATACCTACACGGCGGGCGTGATCTGCGCCAAGGTGGCGCGCTACGCCGAGCGCATCCATAACCCGGACCGGCTGCTCTACCCGATGAGGCGCACCGGCCCGAAGGGCTCAGGCCAGTTCGAGCGCATCTCGTGGGACGAGGCGCTGGACATCGTGGCCCGCGAGTTTTTGAAGGTGGAGCGGGAGTTCGGGACGGAATCCGTCTGGCCATACTATTATGCCGGCACCATGGGCTACGTGATGCGCGACGGCATCAACCGCCTGCGGCACGTGAAGAAGTATTCCGGCCAGTATTCCACCATCTGCACGGCCATGGCCTGGACCGGATATGTGGCCGGCACCGGACATCTGCGGGGCGTCGACCCGCGCGAGATGGCGGTCTCCGATTGCATCGTGATCTGGGGTACCAACCCGGTGCACACGCAGGTCAACGTGATGACGCATGCGATGAAGGCCCGTAAGGAGCGCGGGGCCAAGATCGTCGCCATCGACATCTACAACAACGCCACCATGAAACAGGCCGACATGGCGCTGCTGGTGAAGCCCGGCACGGACGGGGCGCTTGCCTGCGCGGTGATGCACGTGCTCTTCCGCGACGGCTACGCGGATCGGGATTATCTGGCGCGCTACACCGACCATCCAGGCGAGCTGGAGGAGCATCTTCGCACTCGCAATCCGGCCTGGGCCTCGGCCATCACCGGGCTGTCGGTGGAGGAGATCGAAGCCTTCGCCAGACTCGTGGGCACCACCAAGCGCACCTTCTTCCGCCTCGGCTTCGGCTTCGGTCGCCAGCGCAACGGCGTGGTCAACATGCACGCCGCCCTGTCGATCCCGGCGGTGACCGGCGCGTGGCAGGTCGAGGGCGGTGGCGCCTTCCATTCCAACAGCGGCATCTTCCACTGGAACAAGGCCCTGATCGAAGGGCACGACGCCATCGACAAGAGCATCCGTCTCCTCGACCAGTCGCAGATCGGCCGCGTGCTCACCGGCGACGCCGAGGCGCTCTACAACGGCCCGCCGGTCAAGGCGATGCTGATCCAGAACACCAACCCGGTTTCCGTGGCTCCTGAGCAGGAGCTTGTGAAGCAGGGCTTTGCGCGCGACGATCTCTTCGTCTGCGTGCACGAGCAGTTCATGACCGAGACGGCGCTGATGGCCGACATCGTGCTGCCCGCGACCATGTTTATGGAGCACGACGACCTCTATTCCGGCGGCGGGCACCAGCATTTCCAGGTCGGGCCCAAGCTCATCGACCCGCCGGGCGAATGCCGCTCTAACCACGAGGTGTTTCGTGGATTGGCCCAGCGCCTCGGCGCCGAGCATCGCGGCTTTGGCATGGAGCCGCGCGAGATCATCGACTGGACACTGCAGAATTCCGGCTGGGGCTCGCTCGAGAACCTGGAGGCGCATGTCCATTTCGATGCGCAGCCACCCTTCGAAGAGGCGCATTTCTTGCAAGGTTTCGGCTATCCGGATGGCAAGTTCCGCTTCAAGCCCGACTGGACCAAGGTGCCGTCCTACAACAATGGCCCGATGGGGCCCTGGGCCAACATGCCGGCCTTGCCCGACCATTGGGGGGTGATCGAGGCCGCGACCGAGGAGCATCCGTTCCGCCTCGCCACGAGTCCGGCGCGCAACTTCCTCAACTCCAGCTTCACCGAGACGCCGACGTCCCTGGACAAGGAGCGACGGCCCGAGGTGTTGATCCATCCGCTTGATGCCGAGCAGCAGGGGATTGCAGACGGCGACTGGGTGAAGCTGAATAACCAGCGCGGCGAGGTCTTCTTGCGCGCCAAGCTGTTCGAAGGCGTGCGGCGCGGGGTGCTCATCGCCGAGGGCATCTGGCCCAACGCGGCGCACCCCTACGGGCGCGGCATCAACACGCTCACCGGGGGCGATCAGGTGGCGCCCTATGGCGGTGCTGCCTTCCACGATAACCGCGTGGCGCTGGAAAAAGCGGAGATCGACCCGTCCTTGGAGCCGCCGGTTGCGAGGAAGCAGCATCGGCCTGAGGCGCTGGTTGGCTGAAAAGAATAGCTTGCAGCCTCTCCCCGTCATCCCCGGACTCGTTCCGGGTATCCACGTCTTCGGAGCCGCAACGTTGCAAAGACGTGGATGGCCGGGACAAGCCCGGCCATGACGGAGAACCTGGGTCGTCAGTCAGACGCTTCAAATAAGGGCCTGAAGTCAGGTGTATGGTCAGACCTTCTTAAGCCTATCCCCATCTCCCCCTTGATCCTGAACGGCCAAGCCTATTCTTAACCCCGAACGTGATTTCATCCCTGGGGAGCCATCCATGATCTCGACCGCCCGTGCGCTGCTCGTTGCAGCCGCTGTTTCCGTCAGCGCGACCGCCGCCTATGCGGCCGCCTCCAAGATGCCGACCCAATACCAGCCCGATCCGGCCCTGAAGACCGAGAGCGTCAGCCAGCTGCGCGCCCGCGTGAGCCAGGCCTGTGCGATTACCCAGGCGAAACTCCAGAGCGAGGCCAGCGAAGTATCCCTCAACCGATCCTGCGACTGCTATGCCGGCCGCACTATGCGTTCGCTCAGCGCCGAGGAAGCGCAGGCCTACCGTGACACCGGCGTGTTCAACGACACCGCCCGGGCAAAGGCGCTCACGGCTCTCGACGCCTGCAAGCTGCCGCGGCCGCAGATCTGATCCTGATCGGGCAACGATGCAAAAAGGCCGGGCGAACCCGGCCTTCTTCGTTTCAGCATCTGAGAAATTTTGCCCAAGCCTATCCGGGCAGCAGGTCGATCACGCGCATGATGGCAACCGTGGTGCCTGTATTCTTGCTGCGCTCCGGCATGCCTTTGGCGCACGACCACACATCACCCTTCTTGTAGAGGGTGTCACCGGATCCCGTGTCCACGGTCAACTCGCCCTCAAGCATGTGGCAGACCATGTCATTGCCCATGCTTGCACCGCTGGTGCTCGCGCCCGGCTGGTAGATGTTGTCGCGCATCGATACCGTTTTGTAGTTCGGGATCATCGTCTCGCGCTTCGAATAGTCTATGCGACGAACACCCGGGGCTATTTCCCGACCTTCCGTTGAGCCGGAGGTTTGAGCGGCGGCGGGTACAAAGGGGAGAACAACAGACGCTACGGCAATATTGAGCAAGGTCTGGCGACGGTTAAGCGATTCCATGGCTTCCTCCCGTCAAAGAGGCCACCCCAGCACGTCAGATTCCACGCCCGTTCCGGGCATGTGTCAATTGATCATTGAAATTCGTTGCGCGCTGCATCAGGCGGCGAATGCAGCGTGCCGTCTGCATTCCACCCGCGCGCGAACATCACCCGCCCGCTCTCCAGTTGTGCCGTGCCATCGCAGATCATCCGCAGCGCCTGCGGATAGAGCCGGTGCTCCTGCAGGATGACGCGCGCGGCAAGGCTTTGCTCCGTGTCGCCCGGCACCACCGGCACGACGGCCTGGGCGATGATCGGGCCGGCATCGAGCTCCGGCACCACGAAATGCACCGTGCAGCCATGCACCAGCACGCCGTCGGCCAGCGCGCGCCGGTGGGTCTGCGTGCCGCGATAGAGGGGCAAGAGAGAGGGATGGATGTTGATCATGCGTCCAGCCCAGCGCGTCACGAACCAATCCGTCAGCACCCGCATGAAGCCGGCGAGGCAGATGAAGGCGATGTCGTGCTCCACCAGCGCGGCATCGAGCGCCCGGTCGAAGCTCTCGCGATCTGGGAAAGCCTTGTGGTCGATGGCAAGCGTCGCAATCCCGGCCGCCTTCGCCCGCTCCAGTCCTTCCGCATCGGGGCGGTTCGAGAGCACGAGGGCGATCTCGGCCGGGAAGCTCGCAGCCTGGGCGGCCTCGATCAGCGAGGCCATGTTCGAGCCCCGGCCCGAGATCAGGATGGCGACGCGGCGGGTCATCAGAGCTTCAGGGAGCCCGAA
>JAJFBI010000047.1 GCA_020697385.1 Microvirga sp.
CAGTTGTCGCAAAGCCATTGAAAGTCCGGCCACAGCCGAAGAAACCTGTCGAGAAGCCGGTTGAACGAAAGCCGCCACCGCGTCGGGCTGTCGCTCAGCCGCAGCAGCCACCTTCGGAGGTGCGCCAGGGACAAGCCTTCTCGTACCGCGAGAACACGCAAGGAGCCGCGGCCTCGGCCGATTCGAACGTGCTGAAAAGCTACAGTGCACGTGTGAGAGCCACGTTGCAGAGCCGTTTCCGCATCCCGAATGCACTGCGCAGTCAAGGCTTCAATGGATCTGCCACAGTGTCGTTCACGGTCGATGATTCCGGCCGCATCATCAGTTCATCGATCGTCGGCAGTTCGGGTCATACGGCTGCCGGTCAGGCAGCGCTTGCAGCTGTTAGGCTTGGGTCTTCCGTGCCGCCGGCACCGACTTCCGTCAACCAGCGGAGGTTTGTCATAACATTGACCACACGGGTCCGTTGACCCGGCACTGAGCTCACCAACCTCCACAATCTTGACGATTCGTGGATCGCCGCTACCCTGCCTCCTTAAACGAGCACAGCCACCAGCTTATGTTCTTGCGCCAATTGCCAAGACATATGGGCCGCACCTCAGGGCAGGAGACGCACCATGACCGAAAAGGCTTTCGCTTCGACGGGCGATCTGTCGGACAAAACCGTGTCGTTCACGGAGATCGGTCCGGATCTTTACGCCTATACGGCCGAAGGCGATCCCAATTCCGGCATCATTGTGGGCGATGACGGCTGCATGGTCATCGACGCGCAGGCGACACCGATGATGGCCGAGGACGTGATCGCCCGTGTGCGGACCGTGACGGACAAGCAGATCAAGTATGTGGTTCTATCCCACTACCATGCCGTGCGGGTGCTCGGCGCCTCGGCCTACAATGCGCATAGCATCATCGCGTCGAACGCCACCTATGACCTCATCGTCGAGCGCGGTGAGCAGGACAAGGCTTCCGAGATCGGGCGCTTCCCGCGCCTGTTTCGCGGCGAAAGCAGCATCCCGGAGGGTCTCACCTGGCCCACTCTCACCTTCGAAAGCGGCATGTCGGTCTTTCTCGGCAAGCGTGAAGTGAAGCTGTTTCATCTGGGCGCTGGGCATACCGCAGGCGATATCGTCGCCTGGGTGCCGGATGCGGAGGTGATGTTCACGGGCGACCTCGTCGAGTATCACTCGGCCTGTTATTGCGGCGATGCTTACCTGCGCGAATGGCCGCTGACGCTCGACAGCATCCTGGACTTCCGGCCGCAGGCGATCGCGCCCGGTCGCGGCGCTGCCCTGCAGGGCAGTCAACAGGTCCGTGAGGCGGCAGCCATGACCCGGGATTTCGTCACCAGCCTCTATGGCGCGGCGGAACTGTCGGTAGCACGCGGGCGCTCGCTGAAGGAGACCTTTGCCGCGACCCGCGAGGTCATGGATCCGAAGTTCGGGGACTTCGCCATTTATGAGCACTGCCTCCCCTTCAACGTCTCGCGAGCCTTCGACGAGGCCTCGGGCATCGATCATCCCGTCATCTGGACCGCGGAACGGGATCGCGAGATGTGGGCGGCCCTTCAGGGCTGACGCCTGTTGGACGATAGAGGAAGGGGAAGTCTCATGAACACCCGCAAGGTTCTCTATCAATTCGGCTACCGCCGCTGTGCCGATCAGGATCGCCCCTCTCCTGCCCGGCATCCCGTTGTTGTTGTCGGAGCCGGCCCCGTGGGCCTTTGCACGGCCATCGACCTCGCGCAGCGCGGCGTTCCTGTCGTGCTGCTCGACGATGCGGACCGGATCGGCGAAGGCTCACGCGGCATCTGCTATGCCAAGCGCACACTGGAGATCCTCGACCGGCTCGGCGTTGCAGAGCCCTGCCTCGAGAAGGGCATCACCTGGAAGATCGGCAAGGTCTTCCAGAACAATGACCTGCTCTATGCCTTCGACCTTCTGCCCGAGGATGGGCACAAGATGCCGGCATTCATCAACCTGCAGCAATATTATCTGGAGCATGCCCTGGTCGAGCGTGCTGCGACGCTCCCGAATCTTGAGATCCGCTGGCGCAACAAGGTGATCGACATGCAGCGCAGCAATGATGGCGCAACACTCACGGTCGAGACACCCGAAGACTGCTACAATCTTGACTCAGATTGGGTTGTCGCTGCCGACGGAGCGCGCTCCGCCTTGCGCGGAATGCTCGGTCTCGCGTTCCAGGGAGAGGCCTTTGAGGATCGCTTTCTCATCGCTGACGTAAAGATGAAGGGTGATTTCCCGCCCGAGCGATGGTTCTGGTTCGACCCACCTTTCCATGAGGGCCGATCCGCGCTGCTGCACAAGCAGCCGGACGACGTCTGGCGCATCGATCTGCAATTGGGATCCGATGCGGATGCGAAGGCCGAGCAGGCGCCCGAGCGCGTGATCCCGCGGCTCAGGCAGATGCTGGGGCATGACGACTTTTCGCTCGAATGGGTCTCGGTCTACACCTTCCAGTGCCGTCGCCTTGAACGCTTCGTGCATGGCCGCGTGGTCTTTGCCGGAGACGCAGCCCATCAGGTCTCGCCTTTCGGCGCGCGAGGGGCGAATTCCGGCATTCAGGACGCGGAAAACTTAAGTTGGAAGCTCGCGTTGGTCCTCAAAGGCGAGGCACCGGAGAGCCTGATCGAGTCCTACGAACTCGAACGCTCCGCTGCGGCCGATGAGAATATCGGCCACTCGACCCGTTCGACGGATTTCATCGCACCGCGCTCGGCCCAGGAGCTTCGCTTCCGCGATGCCACTCTGTCCCTTGCGCGCCATGCTCCCTTCGCCAAGCGGATGGTGAACTCAGGCAGGCTGTCGATGCCGTCTATCTATGAGACACCTCTTTCGACGCCGAATTTGGATCATTGGTCCGGGTCCGCCCGCGTCGGCGCTCCTCTTCCCGATGCTCCCATGCGTGACCGCAATGGAAAGTCCATTTGGCTGCTGGAAGCCCTTGGTGGCGAGGAGACGATCCTTCACGTTCCGAATGGAGCGCCGCCGCCGAATGGTCATCGCGTTTTCGTTCTCGGCGGTGATCTCATCGATGAGCGCGGCCTCTTCGCACAGCGGTTCGACGCAAGCCCTGGAAGCACGTATCTCGTGCGCCCCGACCAGCATCTTGCGGCGCGCTGGCGCCATGCCACGCCCTCCATGATCGAAAGCGCTTCGCGCCGCATGAGAGGCTTTGAGGGAGGTCCTGCGTGAGCACGCTCGTGACTGAGAGTCGTTTGGCCGATCCGGACCGCAGCTATCGCGCGTTGATCGAGGCACATCGGGGATTGTCGGATGAAGACAGCGCGGCGCTCAACAGCCGCCTCGTCCTCATCCTGGCCAACCATGTCGGCGAGCATGCGGTGCTCCAAGAGGCCATCGCCCTTGCGAAGCAAAGCATGGAGGCGGCGAAGGACACATCGCCATGAACGGCTAGGCAGATTACTCGATCCCGAGATAGGCTGCCTTCACCTGAGGATCGGCGAGCAGGGAGGAACCCGTTCCGCTATAGGCCACCTTGCCGGTCTCAAGCACATAGCCACGGTCGGCAATCGCAAGAGCCGCGCTGGCATTCTGCTCCACGAGAAGCACCGTGATCCCGTCCTTCCTCAGGGACACGATGGCGTCCAGGATCTGATCGACCAAGAGCGGCGACAATCCCAGCGACGGCTCGTCCAGCAGCAGGAGCTTGGGGCGCCCCATCAGGGCCCGCCCGATAGCCAGCATCTGCTGCTGGCCGCCCGACAATCCTCCAGCCAGAAGATGTCGCTTCTCGGCCAGGATCGGAAACATTCCGAAAACTCGATCGCGGTCCTGCTCGATCTCCTTGTCACGTCGGCGGTAGGCCCCGAGCCTCAGATTGTCCTCGACGGTGAGAGGTCCGAACACCTGACGACCCTCGGGTGACTGGGTGATGCCGAGTTCCACTCGCTGATGAGGCGGCAGGCGATCGATGCGTTGTCCCTTGAAACGGATCTCCCCGCCGGTGATCGGCTGCACGCCGGAGAGCGCGCGCAGCAGTGTGGTCTTTCCCGCTCCGTTCGCGCCGACAAGCGCCACAACCTCCCCGGCATGCACCTCGAGGCTGACGCCCTTCAGAACTTCGATCCGGCCATAGGCGCTGCGCAGATTTTCCACCTCAAGCACGGGCAGCCTCCCGAGCGCCGTGCTGTCCCAGATAAGCTTCAAGGACCTTTGGATTATCGCGCACCTCCCGCGGCGTTCCCTCGGCCAGCGGCCTGCCTCGCTCCAGAACCAGGATCCTGTCGGAGATTTTCATGACGAGCTTCATGTCGTGCTCGACGAGAACGACCGCGACACCCCGGTCGGCAACCTGCCGGATCAGGTGATCAATCTCTTCGGTCTCGACCGCGTTGCACCCGGCGGCCGGTTCGTCGAGCAGCAGCACGCGCGGCTCGGCGGCAAGCGCGCGGGCGATCTCAAGTCGCTTGCAGGCACCGTAGGGCAGAGAGCCTGCCGGCACGTCGGCCACATCCTTCAAGCCGACATAGGCGAGGAGATCGAGCGCGGCAGCGCGCGTTTCCCTGTTCTGGCGCGTCACGGACGGCGTTCTGAACAGCGCCGGCAGGAGGCTGCATTTCTCCCGGAGATGGCGCCCGACCATCACGTTCTCGCAAGCCGTCATGCGCTGAAAGATCTGCAGGTTCTGGAACGTGCGGGACAGCCCGCGCGCCGCCAGCTTGTGCGGCGACAGGTCGGTCACGTTCTCATCGGCCAGGTGGATCGTGCCACGGCTTGCCGCATAGATGCCGGACACGATGTTGAAGAGGGTTGTCTTTCCGGCGCCATTGGGACCGATGATCGAAAGGATCTGGCCGGGGCTCACGGAGAAGCTCACACCATCGACGGCTTTCACGCCGCCGAAGGAGATGCCGATATCCGTTGCCTTGAGGATCGTCATGTCCGTGCCTTCCTGTGAAACAGGCCCGAGAGGCTCGGCACGATGCCATTGCGCATGAAGATCATGGACACGATGATGATGAGCCCGAGCAGCAGATGCTCGTACTCTTGAAAGACCGTCAGCGCCTGCGGCAGCGTCACCAGCACGGCAGCACCGACGATGCTGCCGACGACGGATCCGAGCCCACCGAGCACCACGATGGTGACGAGTTCCACGGAGTGCAGGAAGCCCGCCTGGTCCGGATTGATGAAGCCGTTCATGAAGGCCAGCGCCGAACCGGCGATCGACCCATAGACGGCAGCGATCACGAAGGCCTGCAGCTTGAACCGCGCGACATCCACACCCACCACCTGCGCAGCCACCTCGCTGTCATGCAGCGCACGGAAGGCCCGTCCCGTCGGCGTCTCGTCGAGGTTGAGCGCGATCCAGGTTCCGACGAGCAGGAGCGCGCCCGTCACCCAATACCATGTATAAGAGCCGCTGACGCGCCAGCCGAACAGGGTCAGGCGCTCGACGGGCATCCCGTCCGGCCCGCCGGTCCATCCGCTCTCCGTCGAGATCACGAGCGCGCCGCGCACGCCGAGGCCGAGGGTCGCGATGGCGAGATACTGCCCTTTCAGCCGCAGGATCGGGCGTCCCACGAGATAGGCGAGCACGGCCGACAGCGCAGCTCCGATGAGAAGCGCCGCCCAGGACGGGATTCCGAGATGCGTCGGGCCAATGGCAACCGAATAGGCCCCGATGCCGAAGAACGCCGCGTGGCCGAGGCTGACCTGACCCGCCTGCCCCATAAGGATGTTGAGGCCAATGGCCGCCAGCGCCGACACCCACACGAGTGACGCCACGCGGAAGTAGTAGCTTGATGGAAAGACAAACGGCAGGACAGCGATCACAACCGCCAGCATGGCAAGGATCAGGAAGCGTTGGTTCAGGAGAGCACCCATTCTTACACCCTCTCCACGACCCGGCGCCCGAACAGGCCCTGAGGAGCCACGAACAGAACGATGAGGATGACCAGGAACGCGAAGGCATCCTTGTAGGTGGAGCTGAGGTAACCCGCACCGAACGCTTCCAGCAGACCGAGAAGCAGCCCGCCGATCACCGCGCCGACAGGGTTGCCCATGCCTCCCAGCATGGCGGCGGCAAATCCTTTCAGGGCCAGGAGCGTGCCGACATCGTAGCTGGTCAACGTAATCGGCGTGACGAGAATGCCGGCGATGGCTCCGATGGCAGCAGAGCCGCCGAAGGCAATCGCCATGATCGTGGTGGTGTTGATGCCGACGAGCCGCGCCGCCAGCCGGTTCGCGGCCGTTGCCAGAACGGCTTTGCCAAGGATCGTGTGCTCAAGAAAGACGTAGAGCGCCACCACCACGACCGCGGCGCCGCCGAGAACCCAGAAGCTCTGCGGCTGGACAGCCGCGCCCAGGATGTTGATCGGCGTCTCCCCCGTGAAGCCGGGAAGCTTGTGAAACTGCTTGTCGAAGATGATGGCGGCGATGCCTCGAAACAGGATTGACGCCCCGATGGTAATGATGATGAGGGTCACGGCGGATGCGCCGCGGGCAGGCTCGATCGCGAGGCGATGGAGCAGAAGCCCGATCACGATGGCAACCACGACTGCAATGAAAGCGGCCAGCACCAGCGGCACGCCGGCGGCTGAAGCGAACACCGTCACCATCCCGCCGAGCATGACGAATTCGCCCTGGGCAAAATTCACCACACCGGATGCGTTGTAGATCAGCGTGAAGCCCAGCGCGACAAGCGCATAGACCGCGCCCACGGTCAGACCGGAGATAAGGAACTGGAGGAACTCGGCCATGAATCTGTCCCGCGACCATCAGGTTGCCGAACGGGAGGCGGGTGTCCGCCTCCCGTTCAGTCGCTTTCGGCGAGGATCAGCTGCCTGATGCCACTAGGTTCCAGTCGCCGCCCTTGATCTCGAGCATGCGGAAGGCCGAGAGATCGAGACCGAGATGGTCCGTCGCCGACATGTTCACGATGCCGCCGGTGCCGACGAAGCCTCTGGTCTTCTCGATCTCGTCACGGATCTTCTCCGACTCCGTGGAGTTGGCGCGCTTCATGGCCTCGACCAGGATGAAGAGGCCGTCATAAGCGTGGCCGCCGAAGGTCGAGACGGGCTGCTTCGTGGCGCTCTCGTAAGCCTGCTTATACTCGGTCACGACCTTCTTCTGAGGATCGCTCTCCGGCAGCTTGTCGCCCACGAGCAGAGCGGCCGCCGGCAGGCGGACACCCTCGGCGGCAGCCCCGGCGAGATCGATGAAGCTCTTCGAGGCGACGCCATGGCTCTGGTAGAACGGGATGTTGTTCATGCCGAGTTGCGCATAGTTGCGGGTCACGATGGCGGGTCCCTGACCGAAGCCCGGATTGACCACCGCCTGCACGCCGGCCGTATTCTTGATCTTGGTGAGCTGAGCGGTCATGTCGCTGTCACGCGGGCCGTAATTCTCGTCGGCAACGATCTGCATGCCGTAGTTGGGCGCGACCTTCACGCATTGCGCCCGCATGGAAGCGCCGAAGCCATCGGTGCCGGAGACCAGACCGATCTTCGTGAGATTACGCTTCTTCAGATCCTCGAAGATCTTTTCGCATGCCATCTTGTCGGTGTGCGGAGTCTTGAAGACGAAATTGCGCACGGGATCGATCACCTCAATGGCACCCGCGAGCGAAATGAAGGGGACCTTGGCGTCCTCGAATACCGGGATCATGGCCATGGTGGTACCGGTCGTCGATCCGCCGACCATGGCGACCACCTCGTCATCCTCCACGAGGCGTGTGGCGAAGGTGCGCGCCTTGTTGGCATCGCCACCATCGTCATAGATCACGAGTTCGATCTTCTTGCCATTCACGCCGCCGGCCGCATTGATCTTGTCGACATACATCCTGAGCGTCTTGTCCTCAGGCTCGCCAAGAAACGAGGCTGGTCCGGTCGCCGAAAGGACCGAGCCGATCTTGATGGTGTCCTGCGCGAGAGCGCCTTGTGGCACGCCGAGCACTATGGCGCCGGCGACCAACGAGGTTTTGAGCTTTGCTTTCGTTACCATGTGTTTCCTCCTGGTTTATTGTCGGTGACTTTTTTATTGTTGCGCAAGGCATGAGGCTGCCGGGAGCCTGAACTTCGTTGCGAAGTGGAAGCACGGGGATTTGAAAGGCAACGGCACAACGCTTGGCGAACAAACGCCAGCATTCAAGCTACGGCGCGTGGCAGGCGCATCCTGTTCGTCGTCGATACATGCCATCCCGTTCTGCTCCCTCGAGGGCCGAGTGTTGGCTCATTGACGCTGCGTCCTCCATCAATATAATTGACCGGACGGTTGGTCAATACTACACAAGACGCAGAAAGTCCGCTTGCCATCAGCGACATTTCGGAGGGCCATGGTGGAGACTGATCTCATCCTCACAGAGCGGCGGGAGGGATACCGCATCATCACCCTCAACCGGCCCGATCGCCTCAACTCCTTCAACGAGGCAATGCACGCGGCATTGATGACCGCCCTCGTTGAGGCGGAGGCGGACGACACGTGCAGGGCGCTTGTCCTGACGGGCGCCGGACGCGGGTTCTGTGCGGGCCAGGATCTCTCCGACCGGGTCTTCAGCCCCGGGCAGGTGCCGGATCTCTCCTCCACCCTCGAGCGTCTCTACAATCCTCTCGTTCGCAAGCTGCGCGCGCTGCAGATGCCGGTCATCTGCGCCGTCAACGGCGTTGCGGCCGGCGCCGGGGCCAACATCGCCCTGGCCTGCGACATCATTCTGGCGGCCCGCTCGGCTAAGTTCATCCAGGCCTTCGCGAAGCTCGGCCTCGTTCCCGATTCCGGCGGCACCTGGTTCCTGCCACGCCTCGTGGGACCTGCCCGCGCCCGCGCCCTTGCGCTCCTGGCCGAGCCTGTCGCGGCCGAGCAGGCGGAGGCCTGGGGCATGATCTGGAAAGCGGTGGACGATTCCAGCCTGATGGATGAAGCCAATCGTCTGGCGGCTCATTTCGCCGCACAGCCCACAGTTGGGCTCGCCCTGATCAAGCAGGCCCTCGATGCTTCGGAAACGAACGATCTCGACCGGCAACTCGATCTTGAGCGCGACCTGCAGGGCCAAGCGGGCCGCACGCCGGACTATCTGGAGGGCGTCACCGCGTTCTTCGAGAAGCGGTCGCCGAAATTCACGGGAAAAGCCTGATGGACGCGCCCTCCTCCGCACTCGCCGCACACGACATCGCGCAAGCCTGCGCGCAGGCCATGTGGGCCGAGGATCAGGCGAGCCAGGGCCTCGGCATGGTCGTCGAGCGGGTTGCGCCGGGCGAGGCGGTTCTGTCCATGCCGATCCGGCCCGACATGACGAACGGCCACGGCATCTGTCATGGCGGCTTCATCTTCACGCTCGCCGACTCGGCCTTTGCCTTCGCGTGCAACACCTACAACCAGCGCACGGTCGCGCAGCAATGCGCCGTGACGTTCCTGCAGCCGGGCCGCAGGGGCGACACGCTCACGGCCCACGCGGTGGAGCGCAACCGCTCGGGCCGCTCGGGCATCTACGACGTCACCGTTCGCAACGCTCAAGGCGAGGTCGTCGCCGAGTTCCGGGGGCACTCGCGCACCATTGCCGGCACGCTGCTCGCATCCGCTCCACACAGCGGCGCCCAACAAGAATGACAGGATGGGAGGTTTCCTTGGCCGAGATCCCGCTTCGCAAGCTTTCCGAACTCAAGCCTCAGCCGGCTCAGCTCGACAGCATCGAGCTGGCCTCACGGGAGGAGCTCGCCGCTCTGCAGCGCGAGCGCCTCGCCTGGACCCTGCGCCATGCCTATGAGAACGTGCCGCATTATCGGGCGAAGTTCGATGCGGCGGGCGTCCACCCGGACGATTTCAAGGATCTGAGCGACCTCGCCAAGTTTCCGTTCACCACCAAGGCCGACCTGCGGGACAACTATCCATTCGGCATGTTCGCCGTGCCGCAAGATCAGGTCGCCCGCATTCATGCCTCCTCGGGAACCACCGGCAAGCCGACAGTCGTCGGCTACACGAAGCGCGACATCGAAAACTGGTCCGATGTGGTCGCCCGCTCCATTCGGGCCAGCGGCGGTCGCCCCGGCATGAAGGCGCATGTGGCCTATGGCTATGGCCTCTTCACCGGCGGGTTGGGCGCCCATTACGGCGCCGAGCGCCTCGGTTGCACGGTGATCCCCATGTCGGGCGGCATGACCGAGCGACAGGTTCAGCTCATCAACGATTTTCAGCCGGACGTGATCATGGTCACGCCGTCCTACATGCTGGCGATTCTCGACGAGTTCAAGAAGCAGGGCCTCGACCCGCGCCAGTCGTCGCTCAAGGTCGGCATCTTCGGAGCGGAACCCTGGACGAACGCCATGCGCGCCGAGATCGAAGAGGCGTTCGACATCCATGCGGTGGACATCTACGGCCTCTCGGAAGTGATGGGACCGGGCGTAGCCTGCGAGTGCATCGAGACCAAGGACGGCCTGCATATCTGGGAAGACCATTTCTATCCCGAGGTGATCGACCCCTATACCGGCGCAGTACTGCCGGACGGCGAGGAAGGCGAGCTCGTCTTCACGTCGCTCACCAAGGAGGCGATGCCGGTCATCCGCTACCGCACCCGGGATCTGACGCGCCTCATGCCCGGCACCGCGCGCACCATGCGCCGCATGGAAAAGGTCACCGGCCGCACGGACGACATGATGATCATCCGGGGGGTGAATGTTTTCCCCAGCCAGATCGAGGAAAAGCTCCTGACAATTCCGTCGCTTTCCGGCCATTACCAGATCGTGCTGACCCGCGAGGGCCGCATGGACCAGATGGAGATCAAGGCCGAGATCAGGCCCGAAGCCGACTATCCCGAAACCCGCAAGGCCGCGTCCGACCGCCTGAGCCAGGCGATCAAGGATACCGTCGGCATCACCGCCCGGATCAATGTCCTCGACCCGGAAGGCATCGAGCGCTCGCTTGGCAAGGCGAGGCGCGTGATCGACCGCAGACCGAAAGAATAACAGACCCCATGGCCCGCACCCGCGCCACAAACTACGATGAAAAGCGCCGGGCGATCCTCGATCGCTCGGCCGAACTCTTTGCCGAGCACGGCTATGACCGCGCCTCGATGAGCAAGATCGCGGAGGCCTGCGGTGTCTCCAAGGCGAACCTCTACCACTATTACCGGGACAAGGAGGAGCTGCTCTTCGACGTCATCCGCTTCCATCTGGAGGAACTGCTCGAAGTAGTGGAGGCCGCCGACCGGCCGGACC
>JAJFBI010000542.1 GCA_020697385.1 Microvirga sp.
TCCCGAATTCTTGACGCGCGGCTCAACCGGTGTGGAGCCGTTGGTTGCAAGTACGCGAGACATGACATCCTCGTTGTTGGACTTATCTTTAGGATGGCCGAGGGTTTAAACCCCTCGAACAGAGGACGATATTCCGACAATGCCCCTAAGGGCTTCCCCGTAGCTTTCGCCGGCTTCGGCTATTGGCTCGGGCCAAAAGGGATCGATCCCGAACCTTGAGCGTTGAGACCTCGTCCTCTTCGATGCCGGGTCATGAAACTTCACCATCGCCACGACTGGAATCTCTCCCCCTCCGAGGCTATTGCCCTGCAACATGAGCTGCGGACGGAGGTGATCTCCGACCGTCCCATTGATCTCGACAGGGTCGAGCTGGTGGCCGGTGTCGATGTGAGCGTGAAGAACGAGCAGTCGCAGGCCGCCATCGTGGTCGTGACCTATCCGGGCTTCCTGCCGGTGGAAACGGTGCTGGCGCAGCGGCCGACGCCCTTTCCTTACGTGCCCGGCCTCCTGAGCTTCCGTGAAGGACCCGTTCTCGAAGAGGGGCTCGAGAAGCTGAAATCCGAGCCCGACGTGTTCCTCTTCGACGGCATGGGCATCGCGCACCCGCGCCGCATCGGCATCGCCAGCCATATGGGCCTGTGGCTGCAGCGTCCCACCATCGGCTGCGGCAAGACGCTGCTGTGCGGGCGCTACAAGGATCTTGGTGAGGAGAAGGGCTCCGCAGCCCCCCTCATCGACCGCAAGGAAACCATCGGCGTGGCGCTGCGCACCCGCACGGCCAAGAACCCGATGTTCATCTCCCCCGGCCACCTCGCCGACATCCCGACGGCCACTGAGCTCGTCCTGCGCTGCTCTCCGAAGTACCGGCTGCCCGAGCCGATCCGCATGGCACACAACGCAGCAGGGCAGTTTTCGCCTTAAGCACTCATGGCCCAGAAGCCGCCTCTGACAGCGGCCGCAGGAGAATCGCCTGGAGGTCGGATCACGGTTGCGGCGGCAGGTCTCCCCTCCGAAATCCTGTTGTGCTAGGGCAAGCCTCGACAAGGGATTGCTCATGCGCACATTCGAAGATCTGCCGGTCGGCTTCACCCAAACCCTCGGGCCGCTCCATGTGTCGAAGGACGACATCCTGGCCTTCGCGCGGGAATACGATGCCCAGCCCTTCCATGTGGACGAGGTTGCGGCCAAGGACTCATTCATCGGCACCCTGATTGCCTCGGGCTGGCACAGCTGCAGCCTCAATATGCGGCTCGTGGCCGACGGGCTGCTCCTGGATTCCTCCGCCATGGGGGCTCCGGGCATCGAGGAGGTGAAATGGGTGAAGCCCGTGAGGCCCGGCGATACCCTGCGCTCGCAGGTGAAGGTTCTGGAAAGCCGGATTTCCAAGAGCCGGCCGACGCTCGGCCTCGTGAAACTCCACTTCGACATGGCCAACCAAGCCGACGAGACCGTGCTGACCCAGACCAACTGGGTGATGTTCGCCACCCGCGACGCGGAGCCTTTCTCGGGAGACGGCCGTCAGGTTCTCAATGCCGTGGCGGATTTCCTGCTCGGCGACCATCCCCGGCGTGAGATTCCGCCGATCTCCTCCAATCCCTATTTCGAGGATCTCGTGATCGGCGAGACGGAGGAGCTGGGCTCCTACACCTTCACGCCTGAGGAGATCGTCCGGTTCGCCAGGCAGTACGACCCTCAGCGCTTCCACGTGGATGCGGAGGCCGCCAAGGGCAGTCTGTTCGGAGCGCTCTGTGCCTCGGGCTGGCATACGGCGAGCGTGTGGATGAAGAACATGGTCGGCCACCGCGAGCAAATCCGGGCCTATGCCCTCGCACACGGCCAGCGCCCGGCCCGCCTCGGCCCCTCCCCGGGCTTCGCCAACCTGAAATGGCTCAAGCCCGTCTATGCGGGTGACACGATCACCTACCGCACCACCGTGACGGCCAAGCGCCCCTCTGCCTCGCGGCCAGAGTGGGGCTTGGTGTTCCACCACAACACGGGGACGAACCAGAACGGCGAGGAGGTCTTTGCCTTCGACGGCATGGTGTTCTGGGAAAGGCGGGGGTGAGCGCCAATTCAGGGCGTCCCGTTATACCCCACTGTCATCCCCGCGCAGGCGGGGATTCATAACCACGACATTCCAAGAAGAGGCGATCAGTGTCACGCTTCCTCTTGCACTGTCGGCGGTTATGGATCCCGGGCTCGGCTGCGCCGCCCTGGGATGACAGTGTAGAGCTTAATGCCCCTCGAAGCTCACGAGGCTGCGCACCTCGACGCCAAGATCCTTCAGCTTCTGCGCACCGCCGAGATCCGGCAGGTCGATGATGAAGCAGGCCGCCACGATCTTGGCTCCCATCTGGCGCAGGAGCTGCGTGGCCGCGACCGCCGTACCGCCGGTGGCGATGAGGTCGTCCACTAGGATCACCCGCTCATCCTGACCGATGGCATCCGTGTGGATCTCCATCTCGTCGACGCCGTATTCCAGCGAATAGGCGATCCGCACCGTCTCGTGGGGCAGCTTGCCCTTCTTGCGGATCGGCACGAAGCCGGACGAGAGTTGGTGCGCGATGGCTCCGCCCAGGATGAAGCCCCGCGCCTCGATGCCCGCCACCTTGTCGACGCGACCGCCCGCGAAAGGATGCACAAGCTCGTCCACGGAACGACGGAAGGCCCGCGCATCGCCCAGCAGGGTCGTGATGTCCCGGAACACGATGCCCGGCTTCGGATAATCCGGGATCGAGCGGATCGCGGCCTTGAGGTCGGTGAGGAGACGCTGGTCCATGGGTTCAAGCCTGCCTGATGTTTGACGACGATTAGTCCGTGATCACGCTTTTGAGGGGTTTAGCACCCGGCCTGCCACCGCATCCAACTTTTTCAGAAAATCCGGATCGCGGGCGGAGGGCGCCGTCATGATGGCGCCGTCGAGGGCCCGGTCGGAGCCCACGGGGCACGGCTCGTGCTCGGCCGGGAAGTCCCGGGCCACGCGGGCGACCAGGCGGGCGACCTTCGTGGCATTCTGGTGCGCGACGGCAACGACGGAGGCCACATCCACGTTGTCGTGCTCGGGATGCCAGCAATCGTAGTCCGTCACCATGGCGATGGTCGCATAAGTGATCTCGGCCTCGCGGGCGAGCTTGGCCTCCGGCATCGCCGTCATGCCGATCACATCATAGCCTTGCCGCTT
>JAJFBI010000543.1 GCA_020697385.1 Microvirga sp.
GCGCTTCCACACGTCGAGGGCCTTCGCCGTGTCCTTCTGGGCATAGGCGTCGAGCACGTCCTTGAGCTGTGCCATCACCAGATCGTTCATGTGCCGGAGCCCGACCACGATCTTGTGCGGCTGGAAGTCGTCGCCGATGGCGAGCGCCCGCTTGGCGATGTTCTTGGCGAGATCGCCGATGCGCTCCACGTCGCCGGCGATGCGGATGGCCGAGATGGTCTCGCGCAGATCGACCGCCAGCGGCTGGCGGCGGGCAATGGTAAGAATGGCGTTCTCCTCGACCTCACGATGGAGAACGTCGAGGCGGGGATCGGAGGCGATCACCGTCTGGGCCAGAGGCTTGTCGTGGCGGGCCAGCGCGGCGACGGAATCGACCAGCATCTTTTCGGCGATGCCGCCCATTTCGGCGATGCGCTGCCGGAGCCCCTGAAGATCGGCGTCGTAGGAGCGGACGATATGCTCTGACATGGAAGTCCTCCGTAAACCGCTTCGGTCAGCCGAAGCGGCCCGTGATGTAGTCCTGAGTCTGTTTCTTGGCCGGGTTCATGAACATCTTGTTCGTCGGGCCGAACTCCACGAGCTCGCCCAGATACATGAACGCCGTGAACTGCGAGATGCGCGCCGCCTGCTGCATGTTGTGCGTGACGATCACGATGGTGAACTCGGAGCGGAGTTGCTCGATCAGTTCCTCGATCTTGCCGGTGGAAATCGGGTCGAGGGCCGAGGTCGGCTCGTCGAGGAGGATCACTTCGGGCTTCTGCGCGATGGTGCGCGCAATGCACAGGCGCTGCTGCTGGCCGCCGGACAGGCTCATGCCCGACTGACGCAGCTTGTCCTTTGCTTCATCCCACAGAGCCGCCTTGCGCAGGGCCTCCTCGACGCGTCCGTCGAGCTCTGACTTCGGCAGCTTCTCATAGAGTTTGATTCCGAACGCGATGTTGTCGTAGATCGACATGGGGAACGGCGTCGGCTTCTGGAATACCATCCCGACGCGCGCGCGCAGCTCGTTCACGTCGATGGAGGGCGAAAGCACGTTCTGCCCATCGAGCAGGATCTCGCCGTCGGCGCGCTGCTCGGGATACAGGCTGTAGATGCGGTTGAAGGTGCGCAGCAGCGTCGACTTTCCACAGCCGGACGGGCCGATCAACGCCGTCACCTGCCGGTCGTAGAAGTCGAGATTGATGTCCTTCAGGCTCCGGAAATCACCGTAATAGAAATTCAGGTTCCGAACGGCGATGCGCACCGGCGCTTCGGCATTGCCAGCGGCGGCTCTTCCGACGGCGCTGCTCGTGTTGAGGGCAATCGTGCTCATCGGACTTTATCCTTCCTCAGGAGCATGCGCGCCACGATGGACAGCGCCAGGATCGACATGGTGATGATAAGGGCGCCGGCCCAGGCCAGTTCGCGCCAGTTCTCATAAGGCGACAGGGCGAACTGGTAGATCATGACCGGCAGGTTGGCGACGCCGCCCATCAGGTTGGGGTTGAACCAGAAATTGTTGTTGAGAGCCGTGAACAGCAAGGGGGCGGTTTCGCCGGCGATGCGAGCGGTGGCCAGCAGCACGCCGGTGACCATGCCGGCGCGGGCCGCCTTCCAGCTGATCTTGATGATCACGGTGGACATGGGCGCGCCGAGCGCGGCGCCGGCCTCACGGAGCGAGCCCGGCACAAGGCGCAGCATGTCCTCCGTCGTGCGCACGATCACAGGCACGGCGATGATCGCGAGCGCAACGCCGCCAGCCCAACCGGAATAGCCGCCCATGGGCTGCACCATGAGCATGTAGACGAACAGGCCGATGAGAATGCTGGGCGCGGCAAGCAGGATGTCGTTCACGAAGCGGATGACTTCAGCCAACTTCGAGGTCTTGCCATATTCAGCCAGATAGGTGCCGGCCAGCACCCCGACGGGCGTTGCCACGACGATGCCGAGAACGGTCATGATCAGGCTGCCCACGATGGCGTTGGCGATGCCGCCACCCTGGCTGCCGGGCCCCGGCGTCGTTTCGGTGAAGACCGCCGGCGACAGGCCGCCGATGCCCTCGACGAGCAGCATCAGAAGAATCCAGCCGAGGACGAAGGCGCCCAGGACCGTGAACAGCGTACAGGTAATCTTGAGGGCGCGGTCGGCCACATGGCGGCTGCGGCGCACCCGCCCCCAAGGGGCAGGAGCAGTCGTGGCCCGGTGCTGCAGAGCGGTGTCCATCATGGTTTCCTCAGCCCACCTTCACCCGTGACACGAGAATCCGCGCAAGCACGAGCACGGTGAACGTGACCAGGAACAGGATGCAGCCCAGCGCCATGAGCGCGTTGAGCTGCAGGCCGATGGCCTCGTTGAATTCGTTGGCAATGCGGGAGGCAATGGTGGACCCCGGATCGAAGAGCGAGCCCGACAGGCGGTTGGCATTGCCGACCACGAAGGTCACAGCCATCGTTTCGCCGAGCGCCCGGCCGAGCCCGAGCATGATCGCCCCGATGATGCTGACGCCCGCCTGCGGCAGGAGCACGTTGCGCACCACCTCCCAGGTGGTGCAGCCGATGCCGTAGGCGCTCTCACGCAGCACGGACGGAATCTGGTCGAGAATGTCGCGGGCTATGGAGGCGATGAAGGGGATGATCATGATCGCCAGGATGATGCCGGCCGTCAGGATGCCGACGCCGGAGGGCGTGCGGGCATACAGGATGGTGCCAACAATCGGCATTCCCTCGACGATGTTGGAGACGGGGATCTGAACGTAGTTGGCGAAAAGGGGCGCGAAGACGAAAAGGCCCCACATGCCGTAGATGATGCTGGGGACTGCAGCGAGCAGCTCGATGGTGGTCGCCACCGGCCGCTTGAGCCAGGGCGGGCAGAGCTGCGTCAGGAAAACCGCGATGCCGAGCGACAGAGGCACGCCGATCACCAGGGCGATCAGCGCAGTCGTCAGCGTTCCGACGATGGCCACCCAGGCGCCGTACTGATCTTCGTTGACGTTCCAGACACTCGACGTGATGAAGCCGAGGCCGAACTCGCTGAAGGCCGGCCATCCGCCATAGATCATCGACCCGATGATCCCGAGGAGCACGATCAGCACCAGTAGGGCCGATGCGAGGCTGGCGAGGCGGAAGAGCCCGTCGAAGCTTGGTGGAGAGGATCGGCGAACGGAGGCATCCGTGCTCGAAACGAGACGTTCTTGCGAGAG
>JAJFBI010000544.1 GCA_020697385.1 Microvirga sp.
CCGCCGTGGGAATGTCCGGCAGCATCGGGTGCCGCTCCGGTGCGGCCATCGCCAGGCCCTTCACGGCGCCGTCCTTGAGGTGGCCGGCCGCGGAGGGCGGCGAGGTGATGTAAATGTCGACCACGCCCCCGAGCAGGTCGATCATCGCCGGCCCCGCGCCCTTGTAGGGGACGTGGACCATCTCGATGCCGGTGAGCTGCTGCAGCTGCTCGGCGCCGATGTGCTGCAGCGAGCCCTGGCCGGAGGAGGCGTAGGTCAGCTCGCCGGGCTTCGCCTTGGCGTAGGCGACGAGCTCCGGCAGGGTGGCGGCCGGGAGGTCCTTCCTGGCGATGACCAGGAAGGGAGCCTTGGCGACGAGCGCGACCGGCACGAAGCTCTCGATCGGGTCCCACTCCAGCTTCTTGAACAGCGCCGGGTTGGTGACCTGGTAGCCGGAGAAGGTTAGCAGCAGCGTGTAGCCGTCCGGCTCTGCCCGGGCGACGGTGCGGATGCCGATGTTGCCGCTCGCACCGCCTTTGTTGTCGACGATGAACTGCTGGCCGAGCTCCCTCGTGAGCCCCTCGGCTGCGAGGCGCGCCACGATGTCGGTGGTCCCGCCCGCGGCTGCGGGTATGACCAGGGTCACCGGTCTGGTGGGATAGTCTTCGGCTGCCGCCGTTTGCTGCGATGCGCCACCGAGAGCGACTGCTGATGCAAGAATAGCCAAGGCCGTGGACAGCACGGTTCGACGTGGCAAGGTCATCTTGGACCTCTCTGATTTGGATGTTGTTACTCAGGCTCTCGCCAAGTTTTGTTAGACCTTGTACCGCTCCTCGAGCCGGTTGTATTCGGGCAGGCCGATGAGCTGGTTGAACTCCTCGAAGGCGATCATGTCCTGCACCTTGCCGGCCGTGGTCCCAGCAGTCTTCAGTTCCTCCACGTAGCCCTTCACGGCCTTGGCCGCCGCGTAGAGCGGGCCGGTCGGGTAGAGGGCGATGCCGAAGCCGAGCGCCTCGAGCTCCGAGACCGGCAGGAACGGTGTGCGGCCACCCTCGATCATGTTCGCCAACGTGGGCGTATTGGGGAAAGCCTCGTTGATCTGCCGTAGCTCGTCCACGCTCTCGGGGCTCTCGATGAAGAGCACGTCGGCCCCGGCCTCCTCGTATGCCTTGCCCCGGCGCAGGGCTTCCTCGAGCCCGTAATTCGTGCGGGCGTCGGTCCGGGCGATGATGACGAAGTCCTCGTCCTGGCGAGCGTCGGTCGCTGCCTTGATTTTCTGAACCATCTCCTCCATCGCGATGACCTTGCGGCCGAGCATGTGCCCGCAGCGCTTGGGGAAGACTTGGTCCTCGAGTTGGATGGCGCAGACCCCGGCCCTCTCGTACTCGCTGACCGTGCGGCGGATGTTGAGCGGGTTGCCGTAACCGGTGTCACCGTCGGCCAGCACTGGAATGTCGACCGCCTGGGCAATGTTGCGGGCGTGCTCGACCATCTCGTTCATGGTCAGGAGCCCGACATCGGGCTGGCCGAGGATGCTGGCCGAGGTGCCGTAGCCAGTCATGTAGACGGCGTCGAACCCGGCCATCTGAACTACCTTTGCGCTCAGCACGTCGTACGCGCCGGGCGCCATCAGCAGCTTCTCGTCCGTGAGCAGCTGCTTCAACCGTGTGGTCTTCTTCATGACATCACCTTCCGTTTGCCGTGACTTGGTTGCGCCAGGAGGAGGATCGGCTTCCGCGGGAGCGCATAGGGCCCATCCTGCTGACTTCGGGTGAATTTGGCTCAGCAGAACATTGCGCCGGGACGTTGTTGATCGCCTCACCTGATCTCGCAGAAGTGGTCCTGCGAGGCCCTTCCTTCCTTAGCAGCCCGAGAATACGGTTCAGCGTTCAGCCTTGACAAACGATCGTTTCTCAGTTCATGAGTGAACTAGGTTCTTTTATAGCGACCATGGAAGCAAAGCGCTTGCTCCCTCCTCTCACAGCCCTGCGCGCCTTCGAGGCGGCCGCACGGCGCGGGAGCTTCAAGCTCGCGGCGGACGAGCTGCACGTGACGCCCTCGGCGGTCAGCCACGCCGTCGCGGCGCTCGAGGAGTTCCTCGGCGTCAAGCTGTTCCACCGTCGTGTCCGACGCTTGCTGCTCACGGACGCCGGCAGCGCCTACCTGGCGCCGCTGACCCGCGCCTTCGACGCGATCAGCGTGGCCACGCGTGAAGTCTCGGCGCGCAAGCGGGCCGATCTGGTGACGGTTGCGAGCATGCCGACCTTTACCCGGGTGTGGCTGATGCCCCGGCTCAAGGCATTCCTTGACGTGCAGCCCGACGTCGATCTCCGCATCCGCGCCATGGTCGACTTCGCCGAGATGGTGGCCGACGACATCGATGCCGCCATCGCCTATGGCCGGGGCGACTGGCGCGGCCTCGTAGTCGACCGGCTACTTGAGGAGCGGATGGTGCCGCTCTGCAGTCCGACCCTTCGCGACGGCACAACACCGTTGCGTACGCCCGCCGACCTCACGCGGCATACCCTCATCCACACCGAGACCAAGCTCGTAACCTGGGCCATGTGGCTGGAAGCGGCAGGCGTGACGGACGTGAATGTGCACCGCGGCCCGCGCTTCAACCGCGCTGACCTGGCGCTCGAGGCGGCCATCGTCGGCCTCGGCGTTGCCCTCGATAACCCAATGTTCGCGAGACCTCACCTCGCCAGCGGCGCTCTCGTCATCCCGTTTGAGCCGTCGTTGGCGTTGCCCGATTTGGGCGGGTATTACTTCGTGTGCCGGCCCGAGAAAGCCGCTCTGCCAAAGGTTGAGGCGTTTCGGGACTGGATCATTGATGCCGCTCGAAAGAATAGTCCCAGCCCCTAAGAGACGTTTTCGAGCAATAACTTATGAGCGCTAGCGCCTTCGCACGGGCCGATGAAAAGCTGTTCTGTGGTAGGACTGTCATCGTAGGTGACAGTACAACTGCCTCAAAAACAGCCGTTTCCGGGAGGTTATGGGTGAGAGAATGCCATCCAGCCAATAGGGCCGGCGGCCTTAACCCTCCAGCATGGCCGCATATTCGCGATGGCGGCTCGCGTACGCCGCCATGAAGGGGCACTTGGCGACGACGCTCCGACCGCTGGCGCGAATGGCCTCGAACACGCCACGCGCTAGCCTGGAGCCAATCCCTTGCCCCGACAGGTGTTGGGGCGCTTC
>JAJFBI010000545.1 GCA_020697385.1 Microvirga sp.
GGCCTGCTTCAGCAACTGGACCTGCTTCGGAATGGTCTCGTCATTGGCGAGCGTAAGCCCAGTCACATTGCCGCCGGGCCGGGCATAGCTCGCCGCCCAGCCAGCCCGCACCGGATCAATCGCTGAGGCCGCCATAACGATGGGGATGGTTCCATGGTTCGCGTGGCAGGTACGAGCCGAGAGACAACGGTGCCACCGGATACAACGAGAACATCGGCGGGTATCCGTACTAGCTCATCGATGAGCGGCATCACGCTTTCGACGTGGCCGGTCCCCTCCCGCACTGCCAGCCGAAAATTCTGACCGTCAATCCAGCCCAGCGCCGCCAAGGCTGACGGTACGATGCGGGTGGAAGGGCTCGGCTGCCGATCCGTTCGCCCGATCGCGAGTAGGCCGACGACAGGCAGCCTTCCGGCCGCGGTGGGCTGAGGCTGCGCCGCGAGCTCACGTGGCAGGCCGGCGGCGGCTCCGGAGAGCAGTGTAAGCACATCCCGACGTCTCATTCAATCACCTCGTCGGCGAGGGCGAGGAGCGTGGGTGGGATGGTCAGGCCGAGCGCTTTTGCGGCCTTCAGGTTGATGACGAGTTCGAGCTTTGCCGGCCGCTCGACCGGAAGCTCCGCCGGCTTAGCTCCTTTTGCGATCCTATCGACGAAGTACGCTAGTCGCGCGAATGGTTCGGCTTGAACCGGCCCATAGCTCAGAAGACCTCCGGCCTGCGCATAACTCTTCCACCCGAAGACGGACGGCGCCTGCCGACGCACGCTGGCAGCGGCGATCTTGTCACGATGAAATAACGTGAGCGCATCCGGGAAAGTCAGCACCGCGTCGACATTGCTTTGCGTAAAGCTCTCCAGCACGGCTGCGATATTTTCATCGCTAGTTGGCTCGAAAAGCTCAAGACCGAGGCCGAGTTTCTTCGCGGCTTCGCGTGTCGCCTTATGCTCAGAAAGGACACCCGGATGGTCCGGGTTCGCGAGCACCGCGACACGAGTGATGGCCGGAGCGATTTCTTTAATCAGCTCGACCCGCTTGGCGGCCAGGTCGAGTTGGAGCATCGATACGCCTGTTGCGTTCCCGCCCGGACGAGCGAGGCTCGCGACGATACCGGCATCAACCGGATCGCCGCTGAACGCAAAGACCACTGGCACAGACTGCGCCGCAAATGGTGCGGCACGGGTCGAGGCGCCGCCTGTAATGATCAGGTCGACTTTTGCGGCTAGGAGCTCGTGGACGAGAGATGGGAAGCGGCTGTAGTCGCGCCCGGCATATCGGAGTTCTAGGGTGTAATCGCGGCCTTCGGCGTAGCCGATATCGCGCATCCCGGCTCGAAAGCTCTCCAGGTTCACGTCGGGCGGCCCGGCGGGCGAGAGATAGCCCAGGCGTAGCGTCTTGGCGCCTTGAGCGCGGACGCCAATGGAGGGGGTCGACATCGCGGCCCCGCCGATCAGCGCAATGAACTCCCGCCGCCTCATGAGCACCTCCCGCGAAAGCGGACCTGCTCTCGCTGTCAGTGAAGCACGGCGGCAGGTCGGGCGCTAGAACTCGCCGCCTCCTGACCCAATACCCTCTGAAAGCCCCTCACGATGGCCGTCCACGCGCGTTCGCTGTCCGGCGAGCCCGTCTTAAGTCGTCGTAGGGCCGTGGTGGGCCATGTCGGGGGAGACGCCCCGCCCGCGGGCCGCGTGAAAGAAAGGCGATATTGTTCGTTGCAGACGTACCTAGCGGGCGAACACGTACTTCGCCAGCGCGGCGACCGCGAGCGCAAGAGTGCCGAGGATAAGCACACCGATCGCGGCCATCCCCCAGAACATGCCGCCGCCCATCATGCATTCCATCATGCTACATCGGCTCCGCACCCCGGTAGCGGGCGAAACGAGACTCGCCCTCCGGGCCGAAGGCGATCACATCGTAGGTCTCGGGCTCAGCGCCCGCGACTTCCATTCCGGGGGAGCCGACCGGCATTCCGCGCACGGCAAGGCCCTTCGCGTTCGGCCGCTCCGCTACCAAGCGCCTGATCGTCGGCGCGGGCACATGGCCTTCAATCACGTAGCCGTCCACTTCAGCCGTGTGGCAGGCGTACAGATGTGCCGGGACACCTAGTCGGACCTTGGCCCGGTTAAGTTCGTTCGTCTCGACCACTTCGGTTGAAAAGCCCGCCGCGCGGACGTGCTCGGTCCACCCTGTGCAACAGCCGCACGACGGGTCTTTGGTGACGGTGATTTTCGGCAGGCCCGTCGCGCCCATGGCAGGCGCGATGGCGAGGGCGGCGAGGAAGCCGCGTCGGGAGAGCGCC
The DNA here is from genome assembly GCA_020697385.1 of Microvirga sp. Lineage (GTDB taxonomy): Bacteria > Pseudomonadota > Alphaproteobacteria > Rhizobiales > Beijerinckiaceae > Microvirga. The sequence continues at coordinate 2,296 of JAJFBI010000545.1, forward strand.
ATTATTGCGGGCGAGGCGTCTCAGGGGTGCCGGGCGCCGGCGGCGGGGTTGAGGGCTGTGACGGGGATTGCATCTGCATCCCGCCCATTCCTCCGCCGCCCATCATTCCGCCGCCGCCACCCATCATGGCCATCATCGGGCACATGGGTCGGCGCTGGCCTTGAGTGGACTGATCTGGGCCAGTTGAGGCGGTGCGACCCATCATGCCGCACCTCATGACGCCGCCGCTCGCGGGCGTGCTCGCGCTTGCGGTCGAGCCAGTGGTCTGTCCGCCGCACATCTGGGCAGACGCGGGTGCGCTCGAAGCGAGCGCGAGAACCGTCGCGGTAAGGGCAAGGGAGATGCGCATGATCATTTCCTCCGCTGTGGTGATGAAAGTAACTCGCTGGGCTTCAGAACAGGACTCACAATACTGCGAACGCACCGAGCGGCGCACCTATCGGGCTCGCTGTATCTTCGTGACGGTGATCTGCCCGTTCACCCGGTTGGCTGTGAAGCGGACCTTGTCGCGGGGCTTCACGGTTTTGAGCATGGCCGGGTCCTGGGCTCGGAAGACCATTGTCATCGAATCCATGTTGAGGTTCGGGATCGGGCCGTGGTCGATCGTGATCTTGCCCGCGGCCGCATCCACCTTCTCGACCGTGCCAGAGACCATCGGGAGGTTCTGCGCCGCAGGCGTGGACGCTTGCGCGGGAGCGCTCGGCGCCGCGGGCGGAGCGGGCTGCGCCTGCGCGATGGCGGCCTGCGGCGCGCGATCGAGCGGCCCAGAGCCCGGCGGCGGTTGGGCCGGTTGGGCGCGGTAATCGGGCTCACGCGTGCGGACCTGCCACTGCTTCAGGGCATCGATCTCTTTCTGATTGTCGTCGAGAAGCCGCTGAGC
>JAJFBI010000546.1 GCA_020697385.1 Microvirga sp.
CCGGGGCGCTCGCGAATCAAGTTCACGCCTTCGCCGTCACTTGCTGACGAACTCAATAGCGAATAGCTCCGGGGCTACTCGCTGCGTGAACAGATACCTCCCACTGGCGTCGAGCGCGGCACCGTCGGCCGACACGCGGGCGTGATTCGCCGCTCAGCGATATTCGAGCCTCGTCTCACAGCGGCTGCTCTTTCCCAAGACGGCGAGCACTGATTCAGCAAGCGGAGAGTGAGGGCGTCCGTTTGGGACGGTAGTACACTGTGGCGTTGCGGAGAGTGGCCTCCAAATTCACAGAGGGGTGAAACGTCAGGGGGCGTGCGTGTAGCTTCGCCTCAGGGCGTAGTCATCACGTCGTGCGAGGACCGCATGAGCTCTGCTTCGACGAAGCAGCCGCGCCTAGAATAGGCAAACAAGGCTGGGCAAACGCGATCTCCGCTCGGGAGTTCCTTCCTCTTCAACGATGGCAAGAGCTTCGCTGCCAGGTCCGCTTAGCGCCCCAATTCGCCATCCCCGAACGCTGACACTTCGCCCGAAATCGGACATTAGCAGTCAGTCCCGCTCTGGCCGTCTCATGGGCGGCTAGCGGCGCAGGGATTCCATCTATAGCCTGATAATATCGCCGATTAGGGCTCCTAACGAGGTCGTCTCTTCGCAAACGTCGTGTGCCCCGGCCTCTAGTAGGCTTTGCTTGTGATGCTTTCCACAATGGCTGCCGCCGCAAAAGCCGATTGCACGCATACCTGCGCCTCGTGCCGCTCGGATGCCTGGGACGCTATCTTCAATGACGAGAGTGGCGTCTGGATCGGCGCGAAGCGCCTGGGCAACGTAAAGGAACAGGTCTGGGAACGGCTTGCCGCGGGCAACAAGACTCGAGCTGAAGACATGAGGCGCGAAGCTCTCCCACAGCCCAACCGTTCTCAGCGCAAGCTCAAGGCGCTGTGGCGAGCTGCTCGAGGCAACGGCGCAAGTCACCCCGCGTGCATTTAGTCTTTCAACTAGCCTCGGAATGCCCGCGATCGCTCGCAGATCTCGTTCGAAGATGGCCGTCGGCGCCTCCGCCGAACGGGCCTCGTGGTCCTGCGGAAGCGGGCGCCCGAACTCGCGCTCAATGGCGTTGCGCATGTCAGACGTAGATAGTCCGGTATAACGGCGAGCAACCTCGTCGGCGCTTATCACAAGCCCGGCGCGCGCAAGCTGCTCCACCTGTACAGCGCAGGCGAGCGGCTCGCTATCAACAAGCACCCCGTCGCAATCGAATATTAGCGTGAAGCGGGCCATCGGGCTTGCCGTGATGTATACGGGCCGGAACATCTGTTGCAACCCAGCCCTCACGGCCGCACTGCAGAGGCGCGATGCCCTCCGAAGAGGACCAGACCCAAGTTCGGGTGGCTTGGCTCTATCACATGGAAGGTCTCACCCAGGCCGAGGTGGCCGAGAGGCTCAAGATCACGCGGCTGCGCGTAAACCGGCTGCTCTTCGAGGCGCGGGCAAACGGACTCGTCAACATCTCCCTCAACTCGCCTCTCGTTGATTGCGTGCGCCTTGAGCGGGCGCTCGCTCGCGATTGGGGCCTCAAGGACGCGGTGGTCGTCCCGACGCCGCAGCAACTCGATCTTGTGCCCCCGATCATTGGCCGGGCGGCTGGCGAATACCTCGGCCGCCTGTTCGATAAGCTCAGGCCTCGAGGGTTCGGCGTCGGCTGGGGTGCGACATTACGGGAAACCATCCGCCATGTGCGCACGAGCCGTCATCCGAAGCTCGTCGTCTCTTCGATGATGGGGGGGCTCACCTACGGTACCGAGCTCAACACCTTTGAGACGGCCAGCCACCTGGCGAGCCGGATCGGCGCGCAGTGTCATTACCTTGCGGCACCCATCTATGCCGGGAGCCCCGAATCGCGGGACACCATCCTGGCGCAGGACGTGTTCCGGGAGGCGTTTGACCGGATCGCGGCTGCGGACGCCGCGATCCTCAGCGTCGGCGATCTCAGCCGCCGCTCGTTCCTCATTCGAAATGGCCTGCCGCGAGACGTACCGCCCGTCGACCTACGCGCCGCCGGGGCGGTCGGCGACATACTCGGGCAGTTCCTTGATAAGGAGGGGCGGCCGATCACGCACTCGATCAACCGTCGCGCAATCGCCCTCTCCGTTGATGCGCTTCGCCAGATTCCGACCGCGATCCTTGCCTCGGGCGGAGCCAACAAGAGCCGCATCATCGCCGCCGCGGTGAAGGCGAAGCTCGTCTCGGTGCTGATATGCGATGCGCTAACGGCCAGCGCGGTCATCCGGCACCTTCGCGACCGGGGCTGAGCGCGCTGCGCCATGGCGGTGTTTCTCGGCATCGATCTCGGCACTTCGGCGGTGAAGGCGGTGCTCGTCGACGAGCGCGACCGGGTCGCCGCCGAAGCGAGCGCGCCGCTCGCAGTCATGCGGCCCCGGCCGCTGTGGTCGGAGCAGGCGCCGGAGGATTGGTGGAGCGCGACGCAGGCTGCCCTCGACGCCCTGGGGTTAGAACATGCTGGGCTGATGAGAGGCGTGCGGGCGATCGGGCTGTCCGGTCAGATGCTCGGTCTCACTCTTCTCGATAGCAGCACCCAGCCGCTACGCCCCGCGATGCTCTGGAACGACGGTCGCGCCGAGCACGAAGGTGCGGAGATCGAAGCTGCCTTCGAGGACTTCGCCGAGTTGACCGGGGCGCGGGCAATGCCGGGCTTCCCGGCCGCAAAGCTGCGCTGGCTCGCAAAGCACGAGCCACAGATTCTCGAGCACGCGCGCTACATCATGATGCCGAAGGACTTCGTTCGCCTGCGGCTCACGGGAGAGGTCGCCTGCGACGGCACCGACGGCAGCGCGACGCTTCTGATGGATACTGTCCGGCGTCAGTGGAGCCCCGCCATCGCGGAACTTGCCGGGATCGAGGCGAACCGCCTGCCGCGACTCGTCGAAAGCGCCGCGGTGGTTGGCGGGCTGCGGCGCGAGCACGCGGAACGCTGGCCGCTGCCGCCGGACACACCGATCGTGGCCGGTGCGGGCGACAATATGTGCGGTGGCGTCGGCGCGGGTGTGGTCCGGTCCGGCCAAGCCTTCATCAGCCTCGGCACCTCGGGGGTCTATTTTGTCGCGAACGATCGTTTTGTGCCTTCGCGCAGCAGCGGCATGCATACGCATCGCCATG
>JAJFBI010000547.1 GCA_020697385.1 Microvirga sp.
TCAGGTGCCACACAAGGAATCACAACCGATTCGACCGACTCAACTTCTTTCCGGATCGGCTCTTAGCGTAAGATACCAATCGGTGCGGAACACGCGTGACGATGCGACGGAAGTCCTTGAGGCGGCAGAACACGCGCTCGATGGCATTGCGGGCGCGATAGAGCAACGGCGAGAAGCAGTTCTTCCAAACGCGGTTTGCCTAGGGTGGGATGTTGGGCAGTGTGCCGTTGGCCTCCACGCGTGGCCGGAGCGCGTCGGTATCGTAGCCCTTGCCGGCGTGCAGAACGCGCGCGGTGGGTTATGGGTCCGGACCCTAGAGGAGCACGGCCGCCGGCAGATAAAAAACTTATGCGAAGTTCGTGCTGGCGTAGGTCAATTTTTGCATTCTACGCGTGACGATGCGCTTCTCTCGCGAGTTCTCGCGTTGAAGCTAGCGGAGGATGATCCGGGCTTGACTAAGCGCTTAAGCAGCCGGGTGAATGGTCGAGAGGCTTTCTCAAAGAGCGCCGCTGGGCCCTTGGTGCCCTCCATCGTCATCGCTAGCGCCAGCGGTTATCCGAACTACTATTACGGACTGCGTGACAGCACCGTACTTTGGAACGGGACTTTCCCATGAAGACAGCTCTTTGTGACAAGCTCGGCATTGACCTGCCGATCATCCAGGCTCCGATGGGCGAGGCTGTCGGTCCGGCTCTTGCCGCGTCCGTCAGTAACGCCGGCGGTTTGGGAATGCTCGTGCTCTGGCGCTCCGATGCTGAGACTATCCGCCATCCAATCCATGAGACGCGGGCACTGACCGCACGGCCGTTCGGCGTGAACCTAAACCTCAATTTTCCGCAAGAAGAGCGCCTAGCGGTCTGCCTTGAGGAGCGGGTCCCTATCATTTCTTTCTTTTGGCGAGAACCCGGCCCCCTCGTCGCTCGCGCGAAGGACGCGGGCGCAATCGTGCTGCACACCGTTGGGACGGCCGCGGAAGCGCGTCGCGCGATTGACTGCGGCGTCGATGTCGTGTCGCGCAGGGCTGGGAGGCGGGCGGCCATGTGCGGGGCACAGTCGCGACCTTGCCGCTCGTGCCGGCCGTGGTCGACGCCGTGTCGCCGACCCCCGTCGTGGCGGCCGGCGGCATCGCGGATGGGCGCGGGCTCGCGGCGGTGCTTGCGCTCGGCGCGTTAGGCGCGTGGATCGGGACGCGCTTCCTCGCGAGCGAAGAAGCCACGATCCACCCCCGCTACCGCGAGAGGCTGCTCGAAGCCGACGAGAACGACACCACCTACTTCGAGGAGCTGTTCGACGTGCGCTGGCCGAAGGCGCCCCACCGGACCTTACGGAACAAGACTGTAGAGCTCTGGGAGTCCGCCGGCCGGCCGCAGTCGGGGCGGCGCCCCGGTGAGGGCGAGGTCATCGCGCGATCTCCGACCAGCGGCGACATCGTGCGCTACCAGTCCTATACGCCGGGCCCGATGCCGAAGGAGATATCGACGCGCTGTCGCTCTGGGCGGGCCAAAGCGTCGGTCTCGTCTCGACGGTTCAGCCCGCGGCCGAGATCGTTCGCGAGATCGTCGACGAAGCAAGGGCGATCCTCCACAGGCTTACAATTTAGCGGGTCGGCAGCGGGGCAATCTTGCGTCCGAACAACGTCTCGACGGTTCGAATTCCCCTCGCTCCGCCAGCGAGTCGTGGTCTCTCCCGAGATATCTACCCTCACGACAGCAAAGGCCGAACTTCTCGACCCAGTCGGCGTAGAACAGCGACGATGCCGCCGCACAATCAGCCAGGGTTATCGGAAAAGGCAAGACATTCTTGAAGGCGGTCACGGTGCCGCTACTCGAGCGAGGCTTCCAGATCCGCGGGCCTTCGCGCATCGGTCACACCACGTGCCGCGCCCAATTAACGATCAGCTCAGAGACTAACCGTCTGACGGGCCACGGCCTCCGGCGCTCCCATATTTTGACAAAAACTGACGCGATTATCGTTTGTAACCCGCGATACAATTAAGTCGGAGTACGCGCTTGTTCCATGCTCAGTTTGTGAAGTTGCGCCAAGAGGACCACCGACCCGTTCCGGTCACCATGCCGTTTCAGGTCCTTGCCAGAACCGCAGACGAGGCGATGGCGAAACTGCAGCGCCTGGAGAACGCGGGTCGCTGGCCTGGACTGGCAGACGCCGTGCGCCTGTTCGAGGACGGAACCGAGATCGACAGCTTCATCCCGAACATGAACGAGTCCCGGGCGGCGTGAGGACAGGGAAGCTCCTGGAGCCGTGGCGACTTTGTGATCAAGGCGGCTGGTCGCTAACGTGAACGAAAAATACCGATCCGCGGTCGCGAGCAAGCGCATCGACGCTCGTTGAAGCCCTAGAAGCGAAGCCTGCCGGCTGATAGAAGATCGCGCTGGTGCTTCTCCTTTTTTACTCTGTGATCACCCTTGTTTTTGCTCTGTAACATCCGGTCGAGCCGAGACGCTGCCCGGAGGGGATTTGGCTTTTTTAGGAGACCGCGATTGATGAACACTCGCAAGCTACTAATCGCCGGCTTAGGCCGATCGCTTGCGGTCTATGCCGCTCTGTTCCTGTGCCTCACATGAGCAAAAAAGAGCCTCGCGGTTAGTTGGTCCGTCCTCGCCATCGGCGGCCGCGCGTGGGCTCCGATCGCGGACCAAACGCGCCGGAGTCGCGGTTAACTATTGGCGTCAGTGTCTGGGTGTCCAACCCCTGACTTGCTCTCTTTCGCGCTGCCTCTCGTTCGCGCTCCGACCGAGTCACGTAGTCGTCGGAGACTTTCAAGGCATTCTTCCCGACATAACGACGGTTTCTTCTTGCCCTGTCTTTTCGATATTGATTGGCCGCATCCTCCCGCTGACGCGGCGTGCCTGCCATTGAACCTCAAAAGCGCACCCTCGGCGAATGCCTGCGAACGCCGCGCCTCGTTGTCGTGCCCGGCGCAAGAGGGACGGCCTCCCATGCGAAGGCCCTGCAGCATGGCCGCAGCAGCCGGTGGCAAGCCTACCCCCCTAACGTAACCTTTACTGCGCAACCCGATCGCGAGCTTGCTACCTTTGGGAAGCACCATGGAGAGCGCCTTAGAGCGTGTTTGAGAAGGTTGCTGTTCATGTCCATCGCCGGATGAGGGTTGCGGTGGCAGCGATGATGATGAGGGTTTCGGCAACGGCGGTGAGT
>JAJFBI010000048.1 GCA_020697385.1 Microvirga sp.
TGAAGCTCGTTCCCATGCCGGAACAATGCACCATCCTCACAGCTGAGGAGAGCCGATGATGGCCTCCATCCTGATCAAGAATGCCTGTCTGCTTCCCATCGACGAGAGCATGAGCATCATCGAGGATGGGTGGATCCACATCGAGGGCAGCACGATTCAAGCGCTCGGCTCCGGCATGCCGCCGCAGGTGAATGGCGCCGCAGTCATCGACGTCGACGGCGACGTGGTGATGCCCGGCATGGTCAATCCCCATGCCCATCTGGCGATGACGCTGTTTCGTGGCCTCGGAGAGGACGTGGACGACCGGTTATTCCGCTACGTTCTGCCCATGGAGCGCAAGTTCGTCACGCCGGAAATGGTGCGCGTGGGCACGCTCCTGGGTGCGCTCGAATCCATCGAGGCCGGCGTCACCACCATCGCGGACATGTACTACTATGAGACCGAGGTCGGCAGGGCCCTCGATCAGGCTGGTTTGCGCGGCGTCGTCGGCCAGACGCTGGCCACCTTCGACCCGCCTGATCACCGGACGATGGATGAGGGCTTTGCGCTGGTCGAGAAATTGGTGGCCGAGTTCTCCGGTCACGACCGGATCATCCCGTCCATCGCGCCTCATGCGCCCTATTCGACCGATGTTGCGACGATGGCGCGCGTCGCCCGATGGGCCGAGGCGCATCCCGGCGTTCCGGTGCAACTCCATCTCGCCGAGATGGACAGCGAGATGGAGTGGTGCCGCAAACATCATTGGCTGCGGCCCGTTGCGGTCGTGGAAAAGGCGGGGCTTCTGATAAACGGGCTTATTGCTGCCCATTGCCTGCATATCGATCCGTTCGAGATCGAGCGCATGGCGAAGGCGGATGTTCGCGTCGCTCACAATGCCCGCTCGAATGCAAAAGCCGGCCGCGGGATTGCGCCCATCGAGGCCATGCGGGCGGCGGGCATCAAGGTCGGCATCGCCACCGATGGGCCGATGAGCGGCAATACGCTGGACCTTTTCAGCCAGTTCGGGCCGGTCTCCATGTTCCAGAAGCTGCTCGGCCACAGCCGCAAGCCCATGCCGGCAGCCCAGGTGATCCGCATGGCGACGCTCGAAGGCGCTCAGGTGCTGGGTCTCGACCGTCGCATTGGCTCGCTCGAACCCGGCAAGCAGGCGGATCTCATCCGCATCAACCTCTCCGCGCCGCGCCTGCAGCCGGTCTACGACATCTACGCGACCCTCGTGTTCTCGGGCATGCCGGTGGACGTGCAGGACGTGATGGTCGGTGGACGCTGGATCATGCGCGGCCGCAATGTGGAAAGCCTGGAACGCAGAAAGATCCTGCGTGATGCAGGCCAGATCGCGACGGCATTCAAGGCAGAGATGGCCAAGATCGACGCTGCGGGATAATTTCTACCAAACGACAGGGTGCGTTTGCCCTGTTGCCACATTGACGAAACCCTGCGGAGCCGCCTCGCACGGCGCGACTAGAACCCATCGCCAAGGTGCGCAGGTGAGCGTCGCGAACTGCAGCCGCTCCGGGAAGCCAGGATACCAGCGCGGCGAGAAGGTCGGCTCGTAGAGCCACTCGATATTCTCGGCTGCCGCATAAAGCTGCTGCATCTCTGCATCGAGTTCCTCCGCCGGGCGTTGGGTCATCAGACCGCCGATTTCGTAGCACACTTCCGCCAGAACCTTGCCGCCGCTGACGAGAACCCAGCCACCGCCAATCTCCGCCACACGGTTGGCCACCATCGCCATAGCCTCATCCGAGGAGCCTACGATCCACAAATTGTGCTTGTCATGGGCGACCGTGCAGCCCACCGCCGTGTCCGGCGTCTTCGGCCCGCAGCCGAGCCAGAACATGCAGGAGACTTTTCCCTCGCCTGAGAAGCGATCAACGATGGAAAACTTGGTGACGTTCCGAGTGGGGTCGCGCTGAACCGCGCCGTTGTCGACTGGCAACTCCATGGTGATGAAGTCGTCGTGCCAATGAAAAGGTCGCAGCAATGCGGCCTGCATGGTGTCACGGCCGGGCTCGGCCGCAATGGCAAAATCCTCAGGCGCGATCCTGCGCTTGATGTTGACGGTTTTGGAGGCCCAGTCCGGCCAGTCGATGGAGGGCAAGGCACCAAGATATTCCGACCCTCTGGAGACCGGTTCTCCATCGGCCCAGACCTCGCGGATGGAGAGCTTTTCGATATCATCGAGCAGTACGATGTCTGCGAAGCGACCGGGGGCAATGCTGCCGACCCAGGGCGTGAGCCGCATGTGGCGCGCAGGGTTGATAGTCACGCATTGAATCGCGACTTCCGGCGAGAGGCCCGACTGTATCGCGAGGCGGACGTTGTAGTCGGTCGCGCCCATCTTCAACGTGTCCGAGGCGCTGCGGTCGTCTGTAGCAAAGGCGATTTGCGACCAATCCTCGAGTCCGCGCTGGAGAAGACCTTGAATGATCTCCGGCATGGAATGCGGCCGGATCTCGATGAAGATTCCGTGCCTCAGCTTGTCCCACACTTCCTCAGCGGTCCAGCCTTCATGGTCGGACGCGAGACCTGCGGCTGCGAAGGCGTTGATGGAGTTGAGGTCCCGTAGACCGGCGCCATGGCCTTCGACCACGCCGCGGTTCTCGAACGTGGCCTGGATCATTCCCCACAGGCGTTTGTGCGAGGGATTGGACGGGTTCCAGACGGCGGGCCAATCCATCACCTCGTCGAGGCCCGCGACCATGAGACTTTGCTTCATGAAACGCGTCTGCTCGTCATGATCGTAATATCCGCCGCCCCATTCATAGGCCGTGGGTGGCACCGCCGATCCAGGGAGCGGGAAGATCTTCATGGGCGAGCCGTGCCGCCGTGCCGTCAGCCAAAATTCCAGATTGTGCGGGCCGTCGACATTCGAGAATTCATGGCTTGCCTCGCAGGTCCAAGTGTTGCCGCGTGGCAGGACGAGAGCCGCCTCGTGTTCCGGGGTGACGTGCGAGCTTTCGATATGCTTGTGCACCTCGCCGAAACCTGGAACGGCAGCGAGGTCCGAACGGTTCTCCCGCGTTGGGGCCGCCCCTGGGAATGTGCCCGCAGGTCCCGTCCAGGCGATGCGCCGGCCTCGGATGGCGATCTCATGATCGTCGAGCCACGTTCGGGTGTGAACATCGAGCAGGCGCCCCACATGCACGATCTTGTCCGCTGGCCGCTTCCCGAGGGCCACCAGAACAAGGTCCTGTCGGATCGCCACCTCATCCGCAGCATTCACCAGGAGATCGTCGGGAAGAGAGACTGACTGCATCACGAGGCACCTGTGGCTATGGTCAAAACGAGTGCATTATCCGATAAGAGAATGCTCGGACTCAGAAGGTTTCTATCCTCATCATGGCCCATGCAAAACCCCGCATGACCGTCATCGACACCGATCCCGGGATCGACGATGCCATCGGCATTCTTCTCGCGCTCGCTTCGCCCGAGTTCAACATCGTCGGAATCACGACGGTGGCGGGAAACATCGGTATCGAGACCACCACTCGCAATGCCTGCAGGCTCTTGGCTTTCGCCGGGCGGGAAGATATTCCGGTGTTCCAAGGGGCTGCGGCGCCCCTGGATCGCGCAGGCCCTGAGCCATTGGGCCTGCATGGTGAGGATGGGATCGGTGCCGTCGCCTTGCCCGATCCCATGCGACCGCATGAGACCCAGCACGCCGTGGAGTGGCTGGCGTCTTTCCTGCTCGATCAACCGGCCGGCTCCGTTGACATGCTCGCCCTTGGCCCTCTCACCAATCTTGCTCGCCTTGTTCTCGAAAAACCGGAAGCAGCCAGACGCATTGGCCGTATAGTCGCCATGGGAGGCGCCATTCACGAGCATGGCAATGTGGGGCCACGCTCTGAGTTCAACCTTTGGGCAGATCCCGAGGCGGCGGCTGTGATTCTGGGTTCCGGTGTGCCTCTCGTGCTTGTGCCACTGGATGTGACACGCCGGGTTCGTGCTACGCGGGAGCTTGCCTCTCGATTGCTGAACAGCGGGCAACCTAAAGCCCAGATGGTTGCCCATCTTGTTCAGGCCTACTTTACGTCTCCAACAGCTCAGGATAGCCGCCCGCTGCACGATCCCTGCGTGATGCTGTTCGCGCTATCGCCGGAGCTGTTCCAATGTGAAGATCTTGAGCTGAGCGTCAGCGTTGCAAGGGACGAGAAAGCAGGAGAGTTGGCTATCATGGCGGAGGGAAAGATCCTGGTTCGTGTTGCAATGAGAGTCGATGCCCAAGCAGTTCTGGAGCTTCTAACAAGGCAGTTAACTGCTCCCTGGGAAGGGTACAGCGGGCGTGGTTGAAGAGCATGGAAGCTCAAAGTTTGACCCGAAGCGACTCTTCCGGCTTTCGCCACGCGATGGCGACCACGATGTTTATCATCGAGCTGCAAATGACTTCGGTCATGGTCATGAATTCTTAAATTGGCCTTTGCAGTGATCGTCTCTCCCGCTACGTTCTTGAATGAAATAGAGAACGGGGCGTTTGATGAACGGATACGGAGATACCTACTACGCCCGCACACTCGCTGACGGGTCGCAACGACCTTCTCTCAAGGGAGCCGTGACTGCGGACGTTGCCGTTGTCGGTGGCGGGCTTGCAGGTCTTACATCGGCACTCGATCTGGCACGGGCGGGGCGTTCCGTGGTGGTCCTGGAGGCTGAAAAGGTCGGCTGGGGTGCTTCCGGACGGAATGGAGGCTTTGTCGGGCCCGGATATGCGACAGGTCACGCCGACATAACCCGTATGGTTGGAACTGAGCAGGCGCAGGCTTTGCACCGTCTTTCAATCGAGGGCGCCCGGATTGTCGAGGAAAACATCGACAGCCTTGCCATGAGCGGCAACAAGCGGGTCTACGGCAAGTTGAGCGTGCTGCGGTACCACGACCCGGACAGCCTCGAGCGGCATTGCGAGGTGATGCAGAAAGAGTTCGGCTATCACCTCGAGGTGATGCCGACCGATGCTGTACGAGACGTCTTGCGCTCACCGAAATATCATCAGGCGCTTTACGATCCTGCGAGCTTTCACTTTCATCCTCTCAACTACGCTCGCTCCCTGGCACAAGCCATCGAGGCCTTGGGCGGGCGTATCTTCGAACAATCCCGCGTCACAGGATCCGATCTCGACCGGGCGGAGAAAATTGTCAGGACTGACTCGGGCGAGGTGAGAGCGCAACACGTCGTCCTAGCCGGGGGAGGATATACGGACGATCTGATACCTCGCTTGCGCCGCAGCATCCTGCCGATTGCGACCTACGTGCTGCTGACGGAATCGGCGCCGGAAAAGCTCGCGGAAGCGGTGCGCACGCCGATGGCGATCAGCGACAACCGACGTGCGGGGGATTACTACCGCCTCGTCGACGGCGGGCAGCGGCTTCTCTGGGGTGGTCGCATCACAACGCGCACGACCGAGCCCCGCCGTCTCGCTGAACTGATGCAGAAGACAATGGTCGCAACCTACCCGCAACTTGCAGGCGTGCGCGTGGAAACGGCATGGTCGGGCCTTATGGCCTACGCCCGTCACCTGATGCCGCTCATCGGGCAGCTTCAGCCAGGGGTCTGGTACGTGTTCGGGTTCGGTGGGCGTGGCATGAACACGACGGCCATTGGCGGGCGTGTGATCGCGGAGGGGATCCTCGGATCAAGCGACCGCTACCGGCTCTATGAACCTTTCGGGCTCAGATGGAATGGAGGTCCATTCGGCATTGCCGCGGCACAGCTCACCTACTGGACCTACCAAGCCATGGATTTCGCCAAGGAGCGTCAAGCTGCCCGCGTTGCCTGACGCGCCCCGGTTCCTCAAGATCCGCTAGTCGTACCCGAGGCGCATGCGGCGCTCCAGGAAACGGCTGTAGGCGCCCATTCCGTAAGAGAATACCAGGAACACGACGGCTGCGAAGACGTAGCCTTCCAGCACGGCAATGCCTACCCAGTTCGGATCCGTCATCGCCGTGCGAACGGTGGAAAGAAAATCGAGTAGGCCGATGATCGTGACAAGAGTCGTATCCTGAAAGAACCCGATGGAGATGTTCACCAGGGGCGGGATTGCGATCTTCAGGGCTTGGGGCAGGACGATGAGGCGCATGGACTGCCAGTAATGCAGGCCCATGGCGCTGGCGGCTTCGTGTTGCCCCCGCGGGATTGCTTGCAGCCCGCCACGTACCGCTTCTGCGATATAGGCGGCGGCGAAGATGATAATCGCGATCTGGGCCCGCAACAGCTTGTCGACTGTGACTCCGCTCGGCATGAAGAGCGGCAGCATGACCGACGCCATGAACAGGATGCTGATGAGCGGCACGCCTCGGATCACTTCGATAAAGACGATAGCGATCACCCGGATGGCGGGAAGCTTCGAAGAACGAGCTAAGGCGAGAACGACGCCGAGAGGGAAGCCGAGCGCCAAGCCGACGGCCGAGAGCAGGAACGAGAGTGGCAGGCCGCTCCATTGCGTCGTCGGCACATACGAAAGGCCGAAAACTCCGCCCCAGAGCAGGACTGCCGTTGTCACGATCGTGACACCCCAGAGAACGAGGAGCTTCTTGTTCCAGAAACGCGGGACCATCGTGATGGCAATCGCGCCCAGGAACAGGAGCATCGCGAGCGCAACGCGCCAATGCTCATCGTAAGGATAGACACCGAAAACCATGAACCGGAGCTTGGCCTCGTAATAGGGCAAGCAGGCACCTTGTCCCACCTTGCAGGCCTGGGCGCCTCCTTCGGTGACGGCCCGTGTCACGAGCCAGCCATAGGCGCCTTTGATCCCGAGCCACATGACCCACAGGCAGACCAATGTGACCACCGCGTTGACTGGGGTGCCGATGAGGGGCTTGAGCGTACGGTGGAACAGGCGGCGTTCTACGCCCGGGTCGCGCCGAACCGGCATCTTCAGTTGCGCTTCGGCAATGTCGGTTGCAGTCGTCATGACCTAGCGCTCCTTCAGCGCGACGCGGCTGTTGTACCAGTTCATGAACAGGGAGATCGCAATCGATAGACCGAGATAGACCAGCATGAAGATCGCGATGCCCTCGATCGCCTGTCCGGTCTGGTTCATGGTCGTGTTCGAGACCATCACGAGATCCGGGTATCCGATCGCGATGGCAAGCGACGAATTCTTAAACAGGCTCAAATAACTGCTGGTGAGCGGAGGGATAATGACCCGCAACGCCTGGGGCAGAACAACGAGCCGCATAGTCAGGCCGTCTCTCAGGCCCAGGGCTCGCGATGCCTCCCATTGGCCCTTGCGCACCGACAGGATACCGCTTCGTACGATCTCGGCGATGCCGGCCGAAGCGGAGAGGGCAAGGCCGATGAGGAGGGCCGTGAATTCCGGCGTGAGCTGCGAGCCGCCGGTGAGACGGAAGCGTCCTTTCTCGGGAAGACTGACCGTGAACTCGGGCTGCAGGATCAGGAATGCGAGAGCCGGCGGTATCAGGAGAGCCATGGCAATCAACGGCCACGCGGTTCGCTCCTTGCCGGTTCTGATGCGCTCAGCGGTGATGTGGCGGCGAAGGAAAACCGCCAGGACACCTCCGAGAACCAGTGCTGCGAAAATGATCGTATGAGCACGGGTCCAATTCAGCGACGGAACCGTCAATCCACTGTTGCTCACGAAGACGTGAGGAAGGACCTCCCACGCTTCCCGGACAGCCGGTAGACCGGTGACGATCAGGGCGTACCAGAGGAAGAGATAGAGCAGGAGAGGGACGTTCCGCAGCGCCTCCACGTAGAGGAAGGCTAGAAGAGCGAGCAAGGGATTGCGCGACAGGCGCGCGATGCCAACGACGAGGCCCAGAATTGATGCAAGCACGACGCTCCAGGCCGAAACCCAGATCGTATTGACGATACCGGCCAGAATGGCGCGGCCATAAGTATCCGTCGGCTTGTAGTCGATCATCGTCTGGCTGATGACGAAGCCAGCCTCACGGCTCAGATAGCCGAAACCCGTAGCGATATTCTGCTCTGCAAGCTTCTGCGAGACGTTCGAGAACAGATAAAGCCCAAGAAGGACGATGCTCCCGACGGCGAGAACCTGATAAAGGATCGCCCGGAAGCGAAGATTGTAGAGGAGCCTCGTCCCGCTCATCGAATCTGCCTGCATATTGATCCTTTTCGGGAAACGCTGAAGATGGAGCGGGCGGCCGCAAGGCCGCCCGCGGATCTCAGACTACCGGAACGGCGGCGAGTAGAGCAGGCCCCCCTTGTTCCAGAGCTCGTTCGGGCCGCGCGACAGGCCAAGACGTGTCTCAGGGCCAAGATTGCGCTCGAAGACTTCCGAGTAATTTCCAAGCGACTTGATGATGTTGTAGCCCCACTTGTTGTCGAGACCGAGCATCTTTCCGAGGTCGCCGTTCACACCGAGCATGCGCTGGATTTCTGGATCCTGGCTCTTGAGTTGCTCGTCGACATTGGCCTGGGTGATACCCTTCTCCTCGGCGGCAATGAGCGTGTAGACCGTCCAGCTCAGGATGTCGCGCCAGTTCGGATCGTTCTGGCGAACCGTCGGAGCAAGCGGCTCCTTCGAGATGGTTTCGGGCAGGACCACATATTCCGAAGGATTGTTGGCGATGGCACGCACGGAAGCGAGGTCCGAGCGGTCCGACGTGATGGCATCGCAGCGTCCGTTGAAGAACGCATTGCGCCATTCGTCCGAGTTCTCGAACACGACGGATTCATACTTGATGTTCCGGGGGCGGAAGAAATCCTCGAGGTTCTGGAGAGTGGTCGTGCCCGGCAGGAGGCAGATCGCGGCATCGGCAAGTTCGCCGGCGCTCTTCACGTTGAGCTTGGTCGATACCATCAGGCCCTGACCGTCGTAGAACACCACTGGCCCGAAATCGAGGCCGAGGGATGCATCGCGTGAGAAGCTCCAGGTGTTCTGGCGGGACAGGACGTCGACCTCACCGGACTGAACGGCCTGGAAGCGAACGTTCGTGTTGAGTGGGATGAATTCGACCTTGTCGGGATCCGCGAAGATGGCCGCCGACATGGCGCGGCAGACGTCGACATCGAAGCCGCGCCGCGCACCCTTGTCGTCGGCATAGGAGAACCCCGGGGAGACGGGTGAAACGCCGCAAAGGATCTTGCCGCGCTTTTTGACCGTGTCGAGTGTCGCCTGTGCCGAAGCTGGCGCGGCCGAGACGGCGGCGACACCGGCGATGAGGCTCATGGCGAGCCAACGGGCCAAAGATCTGGATTGTGTCATTGTATTCCCTCTTTCCGTGCGCCTTATCCGGCCGCTACCCGTCAAAGCTAGACCCTAACCAACGAAGGTTTCAAGGGTAGAATTTCCCAACGGAAGGCATTCAGGAACTTGCCGGTTGACAAAAAGGGATGCACAGTCGCGCGCCTCCAACGGCGACATCCGTCGCTGCTCATCATTCGCGAGTTGTCATGCCGATCCTGCCCAAAGCCGATATCGTCCTCACGAACGGCCGAGTCTTCCGCGGCTTTTCAGAGCAGGTGACCGAAGCGATCGCGCTCTGGGCCGGGCAGGTTCTGGCGGCGGGGTCGGCAGCCGACATGCGGTCTCTCATCGGGCCGCGGACGCGCGTGATCGATCTTGCGGGCCGCCTTGCCACTCCGGGGCTGTGCGACTCGCACATGCATCTTCTCCCCTACGGAGTCATCATGGGTCACGTGGATGTGCGCGCTACCTCGGCGCCCACTCTCGCGACACTGCTCGAAAGGGTTAAGCAGCGCGCTTCAGTTACGCCGCCCGGCCAGTGGATCCAGGGGCGCGGTTACGATCAATTCGAACTCGACGTCAGGCGCCACCCCCTGCGCGAGGAGCTCGATGCGGTCGCGCCGGATCATCCCGTTGCAATCGTGAGAGCCTGCGGACACGTGACGATCTGCAACTCGAAGGCGCTCGAACTGGCAGGAATCGACGAATCGACTCCTGTTCCACAGGGAGGTGCCATCGAGCAGCGGGATGGGCGGTTGACGGGCCTTCTGGCCGAGACCGGGCGCGATCGCCTCAAGGCCGTGCTGCCGGAGCCAACCGATCAGGAACTCGTGCAGGCTATCGACGATGCCGGCCGTGCATGCCTGTCCTATGGGATCACCAGCGTGATGGATGCGGGCGTCGGCATGAGGGCGGGCTACCGCGAGGTTGCGGCTTACCGCACAGCCCAGCGCCTCGGCCGCCTGCCCGTGCGGACGACCCAGTGCCTGCTCGGCGGTCCCGGCGGCATCGTGGAGCAGGCCTATGCGGACGGTGTAGTGACGGGCGCAGGCGACTCCATGCTGCGCGTGGGTCCGGTGAAGATCTTCACCGATGGCAGCGCCGGTGGCCGGACGGCCGCGATGAGCGAGCCCTATGTCGGAGAGCCGATGACCAAAGGCCTGATGCTCCTGAAAGACAGCGAGATGAACGATCTCGTGCATGATTATCACGCGAAGGGCTATCAACTGGCCGTCCATGCCATTGGCGATGCGGCCATCGAACAGACCCTGAATGCGTTTGAGCGGGCTCTTGAAGCGATGCCGGATCCCGATCGCCGTCACAGGATCGAGCATGCGGGTTACGCCAGGGCCGACCAGAATGCCCGCATGAAGCGCCTGGGCGTCCAGCCGGTGCCGCAGCCCGTCTTCATCTATGATTTCGGCGACCTATACGTTTCCGTTGTAGGAGAGGAGCGGGCGAAGCCCTCCTATCCGCTCAAGACCTGGATCGATCTTGGCTTCAAGCCTGCCGCCGGCAGCGACGCGCCGGTCTGCGACATCAATCCCTTCCCGAACTTCTTCTCGATGCTTACCCGCAAGACGTCGCATGGCACCGTAATGGACGAGCGGGAGGCGGTCTCCATTGAGCAGGCCATCACCGCCTTCACGGAGTTCGGCGCTTACGTGAACAAGGCCGAGCATGAATGGGGCCGTCTCGTGCCGGGTCTTGCGGCGGATATCGCAGTGTTCTCCCGCGACCTTCTCTCGGCCTCACCCGAGGAAATTCTGCACGACACCCGCTGCGATCTCACGATTCGCGGAGGCGAAGTGGTGTTCGACCGTTACGGAGAAACGGCTCGCTGATACACCTATCTCGGAAAGAGCCGCTAATACGAAAGGCCCTGAGATCTCTCGGGGCCTTTCGTATTTCATAGATCTGCCTTTCAATTGCGGATGGAGAAGACGCGAGGGCTCAACTCTTCAAGTTCGCGT
>JAJFBI010000049.1 GCA_020697385.1 Microvirga sp.
GGCGAGCGGTGAGCTCGATGCGCTCCGGCACGGCCCAGATTTCGACCTCGTGAAAGTCATCGCGGCGGAAGTCGAAGGCCGAGTAGGCGCTCGTCTCCACATGCAGCGCGTAGCGCCGGGACGAGAGATAGGTCGGCTGCGGGTAGTTGGTGTTCCAGTAATCGCCGCCCGACTTGCCGGTGACATCGGCCTTGAAGGTAATCTCTGTGGTCTTGTCGCGACCTACGCCCGGCTCCGATGTCCACAACGGAAACCGCCTGCCGCGCATGTCGAAGTACGACATCTGCTCGCCGCCGCCCCAAACATGCTCGCCTGTCTCGGCTGCAACGCGGATCCAGAGCCGGTTGATGGCCGCATCATCCGCGTGGAATGCGATAGAGCCGTCCCGCTCATCGCCCGATAGCTCCAAGGTCAGGCGAACGGGTTGACCGGGCGCTGCCGAGAAGGCGATCTGAGAGCCTGACACAACCGCATGCGCCAGCGGCGTGCGCTCGATGACATAATCCTCGATGTCGAAATTGCCGCGATACATGTCCATCCGCGCGTCGCCTTGGCCGACGAACAGGCACGGGGCGTCGCTGCGGTGGCGGAGGATCAGCCTGTCGTCGAGAACGAGGTCGAAGCCGTTCGAGGTGGTCTGGATCTTCATGACAAATCTCAATTCTGAGTCAGGCCGGCATCGACGATGAAGTTCGCTCCCGTGCAGCCGCCGCTCTCGTCGGAGGCAAGGAAGAGCGCCATCCTGGCCACATGGCTGGCATCAAGCCGGAACTTGAGGGCCTGAAGGTCGAGGAACTGCTGGTTCAGCTCCGGCGTCAGCCAGAGCTTCTTCTGCCGCTCTGTGAGGATCGCCCCCGGTACGATGCAGTTCACCCGGATCCCTGCCGGGCCCAGTTCGCGTGCAAGGGTGCGTGTCATCCCGTTGATCGCCGCCTTTGCGGTCGTGTAGCCCACCATGCCGGGACGACCGCGCATCCAGGAGATCGAGCCCAGCATTACGATCGAGCCCGCTCCACGTGCAGCCATGCCCTTGGAGACGGCTTGTGTTGCGAAGAACTGGTGATCTAAGTTGAGCGCCAGCGCGCGCCGCCAGTAATCGGGCTCAACCTCGGCGAGATCGTGCCGGTCGTCCTTGCCCGCATTGTTGATGAGGACATCCACACCGCCGTGGTCGTGCTCAATTTTGGACAATGCATCGCGAAGGGCCGCGATATCGGTGACATCACAGGCGTAGAAGCTTGCACCCGTTACTCCCGCCAACGCTTCGCCCGCATCCTTCGCAATGTCGATGAAGGAAACGCGCCCACCTTGAGCGACGAAAGCCCTGACCATCTCCTCCCCGATTCCGGACGCGCCGCCGGTGATGACGACTGATCGACCGGAAAGGGAGCGATATTGAACCGTTGAATAATCGAACGACATGGCAATGCGGCCTTAAGCGGAAAGATCGAACTTGTGCTCGGGCAGACCCGGCAAATCGACCGGCATCGAGAACAGGCTACCGGAATGCGGAAAAGCTTTTAACTCATCTTCGGAACGGCCAGTGCGGGCGGACGTCACGTACAGCGTTCTGAGATCAGGACCGCCGAAGCAGACCATGGTGGGGCACCGGGCCGGAACGGGATACTCGGCCAGAAGATGCCCTTCCGGTGAATAGCGCTGGATCCGCCCGCCTTCGAACAGGGCGGTCCAGTAGCAGCCCTCCGCGTCAACAGCCGCGCCATCGGGGCGCCCGCGATCGGTTTCAGTGGGCTGGAGACGCACGAACAGGGTTTTGTCCGTAGTCATGCCTGTCGCAGGATCATAGGCATAGCGCCATACCGTGAAGGTAGGCGTGTCCGAGTGGTAGAGGATGCGACCATCGGGGGAGAAGGCAACACCGTTGGAGGTCAGAAGTCCCGCAGCGAGCGTTTGCAGCCCGCAGGAGTCGTAGCGATAGAGATGCGCCTTGCCGCCATCCTTGGGCTCATCGATGGTGCCGGCCACGAAACGGCCTGCCGGATCGACGCGCCCGTCATTGAACCGGCTCGTGCGCTGATCTTCCGGATTGTCGGCGAGCTTCTGCATGCGATTGCCATCAGCATCGAGCAACCAGAGCCCTGAACGGAAGCCCGCGATGAATCCGCCCCCTTTTCGGAGCCCGATGCACCCGATCTCCTCGGGCATGGCATCGGCACGATGCGCACCTGTCGCGGGCGCGAAGCGGTGAAGCGCCCTGCCCTTGATGTCGACGAAGTAGAGCGCCTGCTCCTCGACAGACCAGACGGGAGACTCCCCGAGCTCGGCACGAATATCCAGCGCAACGGTCAGCTTCATGACAGGGCCTCCACGCCGAACCGGACCTGTGCCGTGAGGCGTTCGCCCGGCTTGAGAACCTTAAGGCCATGGCGGACGGGCTCCGGTCGGTTGATGGCGTCGTTCATATGGCTCACGGGTTCGACGGCAAAGAAGTCCCGGCCTGAGGGCACATACACGACGAGATGACCGAAGAGCGAATCGGCCTCAATGTGCAAGGCGATCTTCTCCTGGATATAGGCAATGCGAGCCGTTCCATCCCATCCTGCGAAGCAATTGTCGAGACGCGGCTCGCCCAACTCACGCATTGTCCGGTAACTCCAGTCATCCGGAACAAGAATGCTATCCACCGGGAGCGAATCCTCGCCGTTCGGATAGACGCGCTCGGCTGTAAACTGCAAGCGCACTCCAGGGCGCCTCGGAAAGAATGGATGCAGCCCCAGTCCGGCCGGCATGGCGCGATGATCCTCGTTCTCGAGCATCAATGTCAGCATCAGCCCATTGGGAGATAGCTCGAAGAGCTGCTCGGCCCGGTAGGCGAAGGGCCACCCCCTCGCCTCGTCGCCTCTCGGATTGTGAACGAACACGAGACGGCAGCTCGCCTCGCCCGCTTCCATCACCTGCCAGGGCTTCTGCCAGGCGTTTCCATGAATGGAATGCGGGTGATCGCCGAAATTCAACGCCAGTCGATGCTCGACGCCTTCGAATGAGAAGCGTCCCTGGGCGATGCGGTTGCTGTAGGGAATGAGCGCATAGCAGCTGGTCTGCCGCACCAATCCATCGCGCAGGGCCCCCTCAGGCGTTTCCCGCATGAGCGCTACGTCGTCATGCCAGAAGCCAGCGATGGCGCCTCCGATGGCGGGGGCGAGATCGAGCTTCAGCGGACCACTCCTGAGCGTGACGATCAGGACAACCTCCTCAAAGCTTCAATAGGCTGCGGCGGGAGCAGTAGGAGCAGGCGCGGCCTCGCCCCTGAGAGCGCCGAGCCACTCGGAGGCGCGGCTCGTCATCATGGCGATATCGGACGCCACTGCCACATAGCTGTATCCGTAACCGATGAAGCGCCGCACCATGTCGGGATTAGGCCCCACGATCCCGACCGGCTTGCCGGCCTCACGCGCCATCCCGGCCGCCTTTTCGATCAGCGCTTGAACCTCGGGATGCGCGATATTGCCGATATGCCCCATGGCGGCGGCAAGGTCGCCAGGCCCGACGAAGAGGGCATCAACTCCCGGAACGGCGGCGATCTCCCGCATCCGCTCGATGGCCTCAGGGGTTTCGAGCTGGACGATGACCGCGATCTGATCGTTGGCTTGCTTGAGATAATCCGCAGCACGGCCGAACCGCGACCCACGATGCACGGCGGCAACGCCACGCACCCCTAATGGCGGATACTTTGCGAACGAAACCGCCTGACGGGCCTCTTCCGCCGTCTGCACGAAGGGCAGCATGATCGTCTGGGCACCCGCATCGAGCACACGCTTCACGAGAACCTGATCGTTCCAGGCAAGCCGCACCACCGCATCGGCCGGCGTGCAGCCGATGGCGCGCAGGATATGGGCCAGATCCGACACCTCGATCGGCACATGCTCCATATCGACAACGAGAAAGTCGAAACCGCTGTAGCCCATGGCCTCGGCCGTCGCGGGTGCTGCCGCCATAAGCCAGGTGCCGAGCGGCGGCTTGGGTCCCTGCCCCTTCAGCCAGCCTTTGAAGCGGTTCTCGATGCTGATCATAGTGATGCTTTCAAAAGATTGATGGCTCGGCCACGAGGCCGCGCGTGGACAGGAAATCGAAATCGCAGCCTTCGTCAGCCTGTGAGACGTGGCGCTGGTAGAGGGCTGCGAAGGAGCGCTCGTAGCGCAGGGCGCCCGGTTGCCACGCGGCGCGGCGGCGATCCAGTTCCTTCTCGTCGACCCGCATATCGAGGCGCCCGGCCTCCACGTCGAGTTCCACGAGATCGCCTGTCTTGAGGAGCCCAAGGGGGCCGCCCACCGCCGCCTCCGGAGCCACGTGCAGGATACAGGTGCCATAATGGGTGCCGCTCATGCGTCCGTCGCAGATGCGCACCATATCGCGCACGCCCTGTTTCAGCAGCTTCTTCGGGATCGGCAGATTGCCCCATTCCGGCATGCCCGGCGCGCCGACCGGACCGGCATTGCGGAGCACGATCACCGTGTCCTCCGTGATGTCGAGATCGGGATCGTCGATGGTGCGGTTCATCTCGGCGGGGCTGTCGAAGACGAGCGCGGGACCGACATGCTTGAGGAACTTCGGATTGGCTGCCGAGGACTTCATGACGGCACCATTGGGAGCCAGGTTGCCGCGCAGCACGGCCAGCGTCTTGCCGCGCGAGAGCGGGACGACCGGGTTGTCCTCGCCCCGGATGACCTCGTTGTTCCAGCACTCCGCTTCGGCGATGTTTTCGCCAAGTGTCTTACCGTTCACCGTCATGGCATCACGGTCGAGATGCCGCTCGAGCTTCTTGAGCTGTGCCAGAATTCCGCCGGCAAAGTAGAAATCTTCCATCAGGTATTCGCCCGAGGGGAAAAGATTGGCGCAGACGGACACACGGCCTGCCATGTCGGACATATCGTCGAGGGTGAGATCCACGCCGGCCCGGCGCGCCATGGCGATCAGGTGAACGGCAGCGTTGGTCGATCCGCCGAGCGCCATGTAGGCGACGAGGCCGTTGCGGAAGCTTCTTGCATCGAGGAACCGCGAGGGCTTCAAATCTTCCCAGATCATCTCGATGATGCGCTCGCCGCAGGCGGAAGCCATGCGTGGATGCCCGCTGTCGGCGGCCGGGATCGAGGAGGCGCCGGGAAGCGTGAAGCCCATGGCGTCCACGATGGACGTCATGGTGGAGGCCGTTCCCATGGTGTTGCAGGTGCCGATGGAGCGGGTCATACGGCTCTCGAGATCGACCCAGTCGTCCTGCGTGATGTTGCCGGCGCGAAGCTCGTCCCAGTATTTCTTCGTGTGGGTGCCGGCGCCAGTCTTGTGCCCGCGCCACTGCCCGTTCGACATGGGTCCGGCCGGGCAGTAGATCACCGGAATGTCCATGCTGATTGCTCCCATCAGGAGACCAGGCGTGGACTTATCGCAGCCGCCCAGCAGCACCGCGCCATCGATCGGATGCGAACGCAGGAGTTCCTCGACCTCCATGGCCAGGAAGTTGCGGTAGAGCATGGTGGTGGGCTTCACCATTACCTCGCCGACGGATAGGGCCGGCAGTTCCACCGGATAGCCGCCCGCCTGCCAGACGCCCCGCTTCACCGCCTCGGCGCGGTCGCGCAGGTGCGAGTGGCAGGGGCTGAGATCACTCCAGGTGTTGACGATTGCCACGACGGGCTTACCGAGGAATTCCTCCCGGCGCATGCCCATCTGCTGCGTGCGCTGGCGATGGGCGAAGCCGCGCATGTCGTCGGAGGCAAACCAGCGCTGACTCCGCAGTTCTCCGATTGATCGGCGTGTCATCTCAAACGATCCTTATCCCTTGATGCCGCCGGAGGTCAGGCCGGACACGACGCGTTCCTGGAAGATCACGATCAGAACTGCGACGGGCACGATACCGACGACGAGCGCCGCCGAGATCACCGGCCAGGGGAATGCGAACTCGCCTTGATAGAGCGTGATGCCGACCGGAAGCGTACGAAGGCTTGGATTGGAATTGAACGAGAGTGCGAGCAGGAACTCGTCCCAGGCGTTCACGAAGGCCAGGATGCCCGCCGTGAACACGCCCGGTGCCGAGAGCGGCACCACGACCTTGAACAGGGCGCCGATGCGGGTGCAGCCGTCGATCATGGCGGAATTCTCGAGATCGCGCGGAATGCCCTCGAAGAATGAGACCAGAATCAGGGTGCAGACCGGCAGGCTCAGCACCGTATAGGGCAGGATCAGGGCAACCCAAGTGTTGAGCAGGCCAAGCGCCCGCATGATCTCGAAGAGCGGCACCAGCAGAGTGACGAGCGGGAATGTCGACACCGCGATGATGGCCGACAGGATGAGGTCACGCCCTCGCAACTGAAGCCGGGCCAGCGCGTAAGCGGCGAGCACGGATATGAAGAGCGTCAGGGCGGTGGAAAGGATCGCCACCATGAAGCTGTTGAACAGAAACAGCAGCAGGGGCTGGTCCGTGAAGGCACGCAGATAATTCGCGATCGTCGGCGCGTGGGGCAGCCAGGTGATCGGCTTCACGGTCAGTTCGGCTTCCGTCTTGAGCGACGTGAACAGGATCCACAGGGCCGGGAACATGCCGTTCACGACCAGGATGAAGCCGATCAGGATGCGCAGCGGCTTGCCGGAGAAAAGCGAGCGGTTGGCGGTTGTGCTGTGGCTCATGGCTGTCACCCCTTGGCCCGGATCATACGCAGGTAGACTGCCGTCACGCCCATGGAGAGGGCGAACATGACTACGGCAAGCGCAGAGCCGTAGCCGAGATCGAGGAAGTCGACCGTGTTCTGGTGGATGTACATGGCAAGGGTCGCGGTGGAGGTGCCTGGGCCACCGCGCGTCATGGTGAACGGAATGTCGAAGGTCTGCAGCGCCGTGATGGTGCGGAAGATCAGGGCCACGACAATGGCAGGCTTGAGCAGCGGCAGCGTGATCTCGAAGAACTGCCTGAGGCGCCCTGCCCCATCCACATCCGCCGCCTCGTAGAGCGAACGCGGAATTGTCTGGAGTCCGGCCAGGATGATGAGCGCCATGAAGGACGAAGTTTTCCAGATGATCGTGAGGCAGATCGCAGCGAAGGCCCAGTTGGCGGAGTTGAACCAGATTACCCCCTCGATGCCGATGCGGCGCAGCACGTCGTTCACCACGCCGTATTCGGAATGGAAGAACCACGCGAAGATCAGGCCTGCGAAGGAGAGCGGCAGGGCCCAGGGGATTAGCAGCGACAGACGGACAGGCCATTTCACGTTGAACGGAAGGTTCGCCATCAAGGCAAGAGCCAGGCCGACGAGCAGCGCGCCCGGAACGGTGATGAGCGTGATGAGCACCGTGTTCCAGGTGGTCTCCCAGAACACCGGATCCTCCAGCATGAGGCTGTAGTTTTCGAGACCTGCAAAGGTCGCCGGAACCCCGGAGGTCAGAGACAGGTTCTGGAAGCTCGTCCAGATCAGGCGGCAGACCGGATAGACGATGATGAGCGTCAGCAGAAGCGCCGCGGGCATCAGCAGCAGCACGCCCAAGGTGCGCTCGCTCGGATCGAGGAACCGCGTCCACCACTTCGTGCCGCTCTCGTTGTGCGTGGTCACTAGGGTCGTTTCGCTGGCCGTTGCCATCACGATCATCCTGCTCGGTTGCAACGTTGGGGTGACGGACGCCCGTGGGCGTCCGTCAAACAATCATAGTGATGTGCGTTAGCGCAGCACGCGGCGCAGGCGGCCTTCCATCTGCGTGGCGCCTTCCTCAGGGGTCGACTGACCGGCCAGAACACCGTTGACGGTGGTGCGGATGATCTCGCTCACCTCGTTGTAGCGCGGCGTCACGGGGCGAGCCTTCGCGGTCTCGACGACCGGCTTGGCATTCGCGAACCACGGCACAGCCTTGGTGACGTCCGCATCCGTGTAGACTTCCGGGAATTGCGGCAGGAGCGCCGCATTGATCGCCATGAACTCCGAGACTTCCGGGCTCGACAGGTACTGAACGAACTTCTGCGCCTCTGTCTTGTTGTTGGAGTAGGCGGACACACCCCACTCCCAGCCACCAAGGCAGGAGGCCGGCTGACCACCCTGCACCGCCGGAAGCTTCACGACGCCGACCTTGTCCTTCACGGCGGACTCGGCACCCTGGAACTGCCCCCAGGCATAGGACCAGTTTACGGCAAAGAGCACGTTGCCGGCTTGGAACTCCTTGCGGGTGTCGTCGGTCGCCACTTCGGCGATGTTCTTCTTGGCAACACCCTGATCGACGAAGTCCTTCCACAGCTTCAGCGACTTCACGGCCGTTTCCTTGTCGAAGGAAAGCTTTCCGTCGGACACGAGCTGCTTGCCCATGCTCCAGTACGGCAGGAGGAAGGTGCAGACCGCGCCTTCGATTGCCTTGCCCTGGAAAGACAGCCCCTGCAGGTTCGGATCCTTCTCGGCCTCAGTGACCTTCTTGGCCGCGGCCGCAAGCTCGTCCCAGGTCTGCGGCGGCTGGATGCCGTGCTTCTCGAGCAGATCCTTGCGGTAGTAGAGGAACATGGCATCGGCGAAAGCCGGTAGCGCCACGACCTTGCCGTCGACCGTGTTGGCCTCGGCGTAAGCCGGGAGGTAGCGCTTCATGGCGCTGGCGGCATCGCCGCCGAGCACGTCGTTGAAGGGCACGGTCCAGCCAGCCGCCGCATACTGCGCAGGGCGGATCACGTCTAGGATCATGATGTCGAGGGAGGAGTCCTTCGCGGTCATGACGGTGTTCAGGTACTGAGCCTGCTGCTCGGAGGTGTTGCCGCCGGTCTCGATGGTCACCTTCACGTTCGTGTTCTTGGCCTCGTACATGTCGAAGGCCTTGCGCCACACGTCGGGACGGTGCTGGCTCGACACGAAAACCCTCAGGTTCGTCTGCGCCATTGCAACAGATGCGGACAGGGTCACGGCCGCGCCCGCCAGAAGCAGTGTCATGGTCTTGTTCAAAGTCATCGTTTCCTCCGTGGAAGTTTGACGGTGCCGGTTCCTCGCCGGCACCTTTTGTTGAGCTGCGCCTTTCAGGCGATGGCCCGTTCCGTTGCCGCATCGAACAGGTGGATCCGCGAAGGATCGACACCGATGGAGAGGTTCTCGCCAGGACTTGGGCGCATCTCTGGCGCAACGCGCGCGGTCAGCGTGGACGAGCCGAGGGCAAAATGGATCAGGGTGTCGGAGCCCAGCGGCTCGACGACCTGCACCCGGCCCGAAAGGGCATGGCCCTCGCCAGCCGGCACGAAATGCTCCGGACGGATACCGACCACGACCTCACGTCCGTCATGGTCGCCGGTCTTCCCGGCCGAGCGGCTCGGAAGCGGAATGCCGGCCCCATCCTCGAACATCACCTGACCATTGCGGATCGTGCCCTTGGCGAAATTCATCGCGGGAGAGCCGATGAAGCCGCCGACGAAGACGCTGGCCGGCGAGTTGTAAACCTCGTCCGGGGTGCCGACCTGCTCGATCTCGCCGCCCTTCAGGATCACGATGCGGTCGGCCAACGTCATCGCCTCCACCTGATCGTGGGTCACGTAGATGATGGTGGTGCCGATGGCCTGATGGAGGCGCTTGATTTCCGTGCGAACCTGGCCGCGCAGCTTGGCGTCGAGGTTGGAGAGCGGTTCGTCGAACAGGAACACCTGAGGACGGCGCACGATGGCGCGGCCCATGGCGACGCGCTGGCGCTGCCCGCCGGAGAGCTGGCTCGGCTTTCTCTCAAGGAGCTGGGTGATTCCGAGCATCTCGGCCGCCTGGGTGATGCGCGGCTTGATCTCGGCGGAGGGAATCCCGCGCACCTTCAGGCTGAAGGCCATGTTCTCATAAACGGTCTTGTGCGGGTAGAGCGCGTAATCCTGGAACACCATGGCGATGTCGCGCTCACGGGGCGGCAGCTTGTTCACCACCCGCTCGCCAATCCGGATCTCACCACCGCTGATGCTCTCAAGCCCGGCGAGCATGCGCAACGTCGTCGACTTGCCGCAACCGGACGGGCCCACCAGCACCACGAACTCGCGGTCGGCGATCTCCAGGTCGATGCCTTTTACGATCCGTAGCGCGCCGTAGTTCTTCTCAAGCTTGCGGAAGCTGACAGACGACATGCTCCCTCCCTGTTGCTTTGCGGCGCACTCGGATCCAAGCGCACCTGCACCCCTGCGACGAGTCTCAGGACCTCAGTCGTTACATCTATAATAGCGCTACGATAGCGACCATGCAAGCGACTTTCGATAGGATCCCTGCGACAAGTAAAAAGGGGCTTCTATGCCTTATGAAGGGATATTTCCTTTGATTGGAGCCTCCTAATCACTATACTGTCGGAAATTACTCTGTAATAGCGCTACGAAAAGGAAGCTGATGGATACCGGCAGCAGCTTGCAGAACCGAGTCCCCCGCAAGCGTCGCAAGATGCAGCGCGTGACGATGATGGACGTCGCCAAGCTCGCTCAGGTCTCGCCTTCGACCGTGTCGCTCTATCTTCGCAAGCCCGCCGCTGTTTCCCCAGCAGCCGGTCAGGAGATCGCCCGGGCAATTTCGACCTTGGGCTATGTGCCGAATCTTGTCGCGGGCGGCCTCGCGGCGGCGTCCTCGAAGGTCGTCAGCGTCATCGTGCCGTCGATCCGCAACGCCTTTTTTGCCGAGACGGTGTCAACGCTCCAATCCGAACTGGCAGCGGAAGGCCTGCAGGTTATCCTCGGCCATAGCGAATACGGCGAGGACCAGGAGGAGGCTTTGGTGCGAACCGCCCTCGCCTGGGCTCCGGCGGCCGTCGTCCTCACCGGCCTGTCCCACAGCGCCGAGACCCGCAAGCTTCTGCAGGCGAGCGGCGTTCCCGTGATCGAGATGTGGGAGATCGGCGGGAAGCCGGTCGATATGGCCGTGGGTTTCTCACACCCGCAGGTCGGCGCATCCGCAGCCCGCCATCTCCTGTCCAAAGGACGCCGCTCCATCGCATTCCTCGGCGCCCGCATGCAGGAGGATCATCGCGCGGCCAAGCGCGCGAGCGGTTTTGCCGAAGAGGCAAAACGTGATGCGGGGCAAGCAGCCTGCGAGATCATCAATCATCCAGGAGCAGCAACAGTCGAGGCAGGATCCCTGCTGTTGAGCCGCGCTCTCCAGCAGGTGCCTAACCTCGATGGCATCGCCTGCTCGAACGACCTGATCGCCCTTCGAATGCCAGCGACAAGGGATCGCCGTGCCAGACAGGATTGCGGTTGTCGGCTTCGGAGATCTCGATTTCAGCGCCTCGTGCATTCCCTCCCTCACGACGATCCGCCCTTCCGGAGACCTGATCGGGAAAGAAGTCGCACGCCTGATTCTCGCCGGCATCCATGGCGAGCACCCTGCCGGCGCCGCACGCATCATCGACACGGGTCACGTTCTGATCGAGCGGCGGAGCACTTGAGCAGGCCTGTGAGTTCCCTTT
>JAJFBI010000548.1 GCA_020697385.1 Microvirga sp.
AGAGCCCGCCGTCTCATATGTGCTGAGCCAGGACACGGGGTTGACGCCGCCAGGCGTTGCGGTTAGAAGCCGCGCCATCTGAGCCGATGTGAGGTCTGGCTTTCCGGGGCGTCTCGCTCCGGAGTTTGCCTCAAACAGGGTTCGTTCTGCGAGCGAATACAACAATCCGGCGTGCACGAAGCGTAACCGCTTCCTCTGCTTTTTGTTCGGGCAGGACCGCAAGAAAGCGGTTTGCGGCCCGAATTTGCGTATGGAATTGCTGCAGGGCGTCTTCCGAGGGCTCCGGCAGGAATTGAGAGACAAGAGGGTTTGATGCCTACCGTAAACCAGCTGATCCGCAAGCCGCGCATTGCGCCGGTGAAGCGCAACAAGGTCCCGGCCATGCAGCAGAACCCGCAGAAGCGGGGCGTCTGCACGCGCGTCTACACGACGACGCCGAAGAAGCCGAACTCGGCGCTTCGCAAGGTCGCCAAGGTGCGTCTCACCAACGGCTTCGAGGTGATCGGCTACATTCCCGGCGAAGGCCACAATCTTCAGGAGCACTCGGTCGTGATGATCCGCGGCGGCCGCGTGAAGGACCTTCCCGGTGTTCGCTATCATATCATCCGCGGCGTCCTCGACACGCAGGGCGTGAAGAATCGCAAGCAGCGCCGTTCGAAATACGGCGCCAAGCGTCCGAAGTAGGGTTTCCCGGCCTCGGCGCTGACCTGCTGCTCCGTGGCCACGAGATTGAAAGACAAGAGCCATGTCCCGTCGTCACAGTGCAGACAAGCGCGAGATCAACCCGGATCCCAAATTCGGCGATCTCATCGTCACGAAGTTCATGAACGCCGTCATGTACGACGGCAAGAAGTCGGTTGCCGAAACCATCGTCTATGGCGCGCTCGACCAGGTGCAGTCCAAGACCAAGCAGGAGCCGGTGGCCGTCTTCCATCAGGCCCTCGACAATGTGGCGCCGCATGTCGAGGTCCGCTCGCGCCGCGTCGGTGGCGCCACCTACCAGGTTCCCGTCGACGTGCGCCCCGAGCGCCGGCAGGCGCTGGCCATCCGCTGGCTGATCACGGCAGCGCGCAACCGCAACGAATCGACCATGGTTGATCGCCTGTCGGGCGAACTGATGGACGCCGCCAACAATCGCGGCACCGCCGTCAAGAAGCGCGAAGACACCCACAAGATGGCGGAAGCCAACCGCGCCTTCGCGCACTACCGCTGGTAACGGCGACAGAGAGACCGAAAGGCACTTCCATGGCCCGCGAATACAAGATCGAAGACTATCGC
Source organism: Microvirga sp. (assembly GCA_020697385.1). GTDB lineage: Bacteria > Pseudomonadota > Alphaproteobacteria > Rhizobiales > Beijerinckiaceae > Microvirga. The sequence continues at coordinate 1,279 of JAJFBI010000548.1, forward strand.
AACTTCGGCATCATGGCGCATATCGACGCCGGCAAGACGACGACCACCGAGCGTGTCCTCTACTACACCGGCAAGTCGCACAAGATCGGCGAAGTCCATGACGGCGCGGCCACCATGGACTGGATGGAGCAGGAACAGGAACGCGGCATCACCATCACCTCGGCGGCGACGACGACCTTCTGGAAGGCGCGTGACGGCAGGATGCGCCGCTTCAATATCATCGATACGCCGGGCCACGTCGACTTCACGATCGAGGTCGAGCGCTCGCTGCGGGTGCTCGACGGCGCCATCGCGCTGCTCGACGCCAATGCCGGCGTCGAGCCGCAGACCGAAACGGTGTGGCGCCAGGCCGACAAGTACCGCGTGCCGCGGATGATCTTCTGCAACAAGATGGACAAGATCGGCGCCGATTTCTACCGCTCGGTCGAGATGGTGGGGAGCCGGCTCGGCGCGGTGGCCGTCGTCATGCAGCTTCCCATCGGCGCCGAGAACGAATTCAAGGGCGTCGTCGATCTGGTCGAGATGAACGCGCTGGTCTGGCGCGACGAGACGCTGGGCGCGGCCTGGGACGTCGTCGAGATCCCGGCCGACCTCAGGGCGAGGGCCGAGGAATATCGCGAGAAGCTGATCGAGGCCGCCGTCGAGATGGACGAGACGGCGCTCGAAAACTACCTCGAAGGCAAGCTGCCGTCGAACGACGAGATCAGGGCGCTCATCCGCAAGGGCACGGTCGAGGTCCGGTTCTTTCCGATGTTCTGCGGTTCCGCCTTCAAGAACAAGGGCGTGCAACCGTTGCTTGATGCAGTGGTCGAGTATCTGCCGTCGCCGATCGACGTGCCGCCGATCAAGGGCATCGACGCCAGGACCGAGGCCGAGGTGGTGCGCCGGGCGGACGATTCCGAGCCGCTGTCGATGCTAGCCTTCAAGATCATGAACGATCCCTTCGTCGGCTCGCTCACCTTCTGCCGCATCTATTCGGGCAGGCTCACCAAGGGCGTGTCGCTCGACAATACGGTGAAGGGCAAGAAGGAGCGCATCGGCCGCATGCTGCAGATGCATGCCAATTCGCGCGCCGACATCGACGAAGCTTTCGCGGGCGACATCGTGGCGCTGGCCGGCCTGAAGGACACCACGACCGGCGATACGCTGTGCGATCCGCTGAAGCCGGTGATCCTCGAGCGCATGGAGTTCCCAGAGCCGGTCATCCAGATCGCCATCGAGCCGAAGACCAAGAACGATCAGGAGAAGATGGGCCTGGCCCTGCACCGTCTTGCCGCAGAGGATCCCTCCTTCCGGGTCAAGACCGACGAGGAGAGCGGCCAGACGATCATCGCCGGCATGGGCGAACTGCATCTCGACATCATCGTCGACCGCATGCGCCGCGAGTTCAAGGTCGAGGCGAATGTCGGTGCGCCGCAGGTCGCCTACCGCGAGACGATAACCAGGAAGGCGGAAGTCGACTACACCCACAAGAAGCAGTCCGGCGGCTCGGGCCAGTTCGCCCGCGTCAAGCTGGTCTTCGAACCGAACCCGGATGGCGACGAGTTCATGTTCGAGTCCAAGATCGTCGGCGGCGCGGTTCCCAAGGAATACGTGCCGGGCGTCGAAAAGGGGATTGCGAGCGTGCTGTCCTCCGGTCCGCTGGCCGGCTTCCCGATGCTTGGCGTCAAGGCGACGCTGGTCGACGGCGCCTACCACGATGTTGACTCCTCGGTCCTGGCCTTCGAGATCGCCGCCCGCGCGGCGTTCCGCGAAGGCGCCCAGAAGGCCGGAGCACAACTGCTCGAGCCGATCATGAAGGTCGAGGTGGTGACGCCCGAAGACTATGTGGGCGACGTGATCGGCGACCTGAATTCGCGGCGCGGCCAGATTCAGGGCACCGAGGC
>JAJFBI010000050.1 GCA_020697385.1 Microvirga sp.
TCGGTCCCGTATAGGACGGCTCCTGGCGGAAGATGACGGCCAAGGATTCGAGCGCCGTTCCGTTCTCGGCAAGCCGCGCCCTGGCCACGCTGGTGCCCGCGCGGCCCTCGCCGCGATCCTCGGCATAGCTCAGATAGACGAGGCGGTTCTGCGCGAAGTTCGGATCGAGGGCGACGTCCAGAAGGCCGCCTTGCCCGCGCACGGCCAACTGCGGGAGACCTCGAATCGGCGCGGAGAGAGTTCCGTTGGCATCGACGATGCGCAGGCGCCCGGCGCGCTCGGTGACCAGCATGCGGTTGTCAGGCAGGAAGGCGAGGCCCCAAGGGTTCTGGAGATCGCGGGCGACCGTCTCGACGATCACCTCCACCTTGTCGGTGCGGAAACGCTGAGTGTCCTGGGCCAGAGCGGGGGGAAGGGCGCCGAAGGTCAGGGCGCAGGCCATGGCGACACGAAGCTTGAACATACATCTCTCCGTCGATCCGATGTCGGAGAGCTAGACTCTTGCGGCAGGGCGTCAACCGTGCCGCCGTTCACTCACGCGTTATCGCGGAGAATAGACGTGGATGGTTTTCGTGTCCTGAGCGGAGAGCGTCTGGGTGGTGGCCATGACGGAGAGCGTTGCCAGGCCCATCAGCATGATCAGGGCCAGGGAGCAGCGGCTTTCCTGGCGCCGGTCGAGACGCTGGGCGCGGGATGAAACGTGGCAGGTGTTTCTGGTCTGGAAGGTTTTCATCGGTTCTTCCCCTAGCAACCGAACGACGATCACAGGAGGAAAACTTGTGTGATTCAAGAAAGTTCCAGGGTGCGGCGAAAGTGCTGCTTGCGGAGTCTTGCCTAAGTCTTTGTTAACCAATTGTTAACTATTGTGGCAGATCAGACGTCGCCGGCTGAGGTCACAACGACCGATGGAGCGGAGCGTTCCCGCATCCCATGATGCACCGCCTCGATGTTGTGCCCGTCCCCGGGTCGAAGGCGAAGGCCGCGTAGTAGCCGGCGTGATAGGAGCGCTCCCCCGGCCCGCCATTGTCCCGCCCGCCGGCGCCGAGGGCGGCCGTGTGGAAGGCGTGAACGCTCTCGCGGTCCTTGGCCTGAAACGCGAGATGAACCTGCGAAACAGGGCCGCTCGCCTTGTCGACCCAAAGTTCGTCGCAGGCGAAATGCTCAGGGCTCTTTGAGGTGAAGTCGTGCCCGAGGGCCTGGAAAACCGCGCGATAAAAGCGCCGGCTCGCCTCGAGATCGGACACGCGCAGGTGAATGTGGTCGATCAGGCGACCTTGGTGGCGCTGCATGCTGGTTTCCCTTCGGCTGTCATCGCGGGGCTGCGTAGCAGAACCCGTGATTGCGTGACGAGAATGGCGCCGGAACCTCACCGCTGTCATTCCGGGGCGCCGTAGGCGAGCCCGGAATCCATAAACATGACATCTCAGGAGAGGGCGATCAGCGTCGCTCGCTCTTCCGTCTCATGAGCGGTTATGGATCCCGGGCTCCGCTGCGCGGCCCCGGGATGACAGGGCAACGGAGAGCCTCACTCGGCCTTGATGCCGGCCGCCTTGATGATCTCGGCCCAGGTCTGGATCTCCTTCTCGAGATACGGCCTGAACGCTTCCGGGTTGCGGACGTTCAGGGTGAAACCGAGCTTGGTGATCCGCTCCTTCACGTCGGGCCGGTTGAGAATCGCGATGATCGTGCCCGAGAGCTTGTCGAGGATGGGCTTCGGCGTATTGACCGGCGCGAAGAAGGCAGCCCAGGATTCCGCATCCGCATTGGTGATGCCCTGCTCGCGCAGGGTCGGCACGTCCGGCGCCTGCGGGTTGCGCTGCGGGCTCGCGATGCCGATGGCGCGCATCTGGCCGGCCTGGAACTGGGAGAGCACGCTCGGCAGGGTCGAGTTGGACACGTCGATACGCCCGCCCATGATCTCGGTCACGAGCGGAGCCGCGCCCCGGAAGGGCACATGGGTCATCTTCGTGCCCGTGCGGGTCATGAACAGCTCGGTGGCGAGATGCGAGCCCGAGCCCACGCCGGTCGAACCGTAATTCAGCTTGCCCGGATCCTTCTTGGCGAGTTCCACCAGTTCGGGAATCGTCTTCACGGGCAGGTCGTTCTTGACCACGAACACGTGCTCGAAGGCGCCGGCGCCGGCGAGCGGCGCGAAGTCCTTCACGGCGTCGTAGCCCGGCTCTTTCAGCAGGAACATGTTGTTCCCATGGGTCTGGTTGTTGCCGAACACGATGGTGTAGCCGTCGGGCTCCGCCTTGGCGACCGTACGGGTGCCTACCGCGCCGGACGCACCGGCCAAGTTCTCGACCAGCACGTTCTGACCGAACGACTTGCCCATCTCCTCGGCCACGATGCGGGCGATCACGTCGGTCGGGCCGCCGGCCGGGTAGGGCACCACCATCTTGATGACGCGGGTGGGGAAGTCCTGCGCGGAGGCAGCAGAAGCGAAGAGAGCGGCGCCGGCGAAAAGGCCGAGCGCGAGGCGGCGGGTGAGGGAATGGGTCATCAGAAAAGGCGTCTCCTCAAAAACCCGTCTCGAACGGGCTGTTTTGCTTGCTTGGACAGCTTCGCCGCTTTAGGGTCCGCCGCCGTCACGGTCCCTTTCTAACGTCCCGATCGGAGGATTCCCATGGGCTTTTTGTCTGACGCCCTTTCCCGCATCAAGCCGTCTGCCACCATCGTCATCACGCAGAAGGCGCGGGATCTGAAAGCCCAGGGGCGGGACGTGATCAGCCTCTCCGTCGGCGAGCCGGATTTCGACACGCCCGACAACATCAAGGAAGCGGCCATTGCGGCCATTCGCCGGGGCGAGACGAAGTACACGCCCGTGTCGGGCATCGTGCCGCTGCGCGAGGCGATCTCCCGCAAGTTCAAGCGCGAGAACGGCCTCGACTACAAGCCCTCGCAGACCATCGTGTCCACCGGCGGCAAGCATGTGATCTACAACGCGCTGCTCGCCACCCTGAACCCGGGCGATGAGGTCATCATTCCCGCGCCGTACTGGGTGTCCTACCCCGAGATGGTGGTGCTGTGCGGCGGCAAGCCCGTGTTCGTTGATTGCACCATGGAGCACAGCTTCAAGCTCCAGCCGGAGCCGCTCGAGCGCGCCATCACGCCGAAGACGAAGTGGATCATCCTCAACTCGCCGTCGAACCCGACCGGCGCCGCCTATTCGCGCGCCGAGATGAAGGCGATCACCGACGTGCTGATGCGTCATCCACATGTGTGGGTGCTCACCGACGACATGTACGAGCATCTCACCTACGGCGACTTCGAATTCGTCACGCCCGCGCAGGTCGAGCCGAGACTCTATGAGCGCACGCTCACCATGAACGGCGTGTCGAAGGCCTATGCCATGACCGGCTGGCGCATCGGTTATGCGGGCGGTCCTGAGCATCTCATCAAAGCCATGGATTTCGTGCAGGGCCAGCAGACCTCGGGCACCAGCGCGATCTCGCAATGGGCTGCGGTTGAGGCGCTCGATGGGCCGCAGGATCACCTCAAGGTATTCAGGAAAGCGTTCGAGGAGCGCCGCGATCTCGTGGTCTCCATGCTCAATCAGGCGAAAGGCCTGAAGTGCCCGATGCCGGAAGGCGCGTTCTACGTCTATCCGTCCTGCGCCGAGGCCGTCGGCAAGACCGCGCCGTCGGGCAAGGTGCTGGAGACGGACGAGGACTTCGTGTCCGAGCTGCTGGAAGCGGAAGGCGTTGCCGCCGTGCACGGCTCGTCCTTCGGGCTTGGCCCCAACTTCCGCATCTCCTACGCGACGTCCAATGCGTTGCTGGAGGACGCCTGCAACCGCATCCAGCGCTTCTGCGGATCGTTGCGCTGATGAGCCTGCCGCGGACCTTCCATCCCGATCCCGCGGCAGAGCCCTACCGGGCCAATCCCGCCTCCACGCACCGTGTGAAGTTCGACGCCCGCGTCGACTTCACCAATGGCGGCTATGTGGAGGCGAAGGACTTTCTGCTCGACATCGAGGGCGACAGCATCGCGCCCGAGCGCCTCGCCGAGATGATCGTCTCGGCCATGAACCTGCTGCGCGCCGGTCCCGTGACGATCACGGCGATGCACGTCGTCAGGCGCGGCGAGCATCAGGATGCCGCTCCAGCCTCCTAGCTCCGCGGTATCGGTTAAGGCCGACTTCACCTGCCTAAGGCTCCCTACAAAACCTCTTGCCATTCCGTAACGAGAGGCAGAGCATCGGGGAAACGCGTCCTGAACAAGAACGCACCAGCAATGGGGGCAGGGAAGGATGATGTCCTATGGCACCCAACGGCAGACTAGGTGCGGGCCCACGATGCATCGCGATCGTCGGCCCGTTTCAGAGCGGCAAAACCACGCTTCTTGAGGCCATCCTGGAGCGGACCGGGGCCATCTCGCGGGCCGGCCGCGTGGCGAACGGAGACAGCGTGGGCGATGCGAGCGCCGAGGCCCGCGCCCATGCCATGAGCATCGAGCCCAATGTGGCCACGGTGAATTTTCTCGGCGAGAGCCTGACCTTCGTCGATTGCCCCGGCTCCACGGAATTCCTGCACGAGATGCGCAACATCACGCCGGTCTGCGATGCGGCGATCGTCGTGTGCGAGGCGGACGAGCGCAAGATCCCGGCCCTCGAGATCATCCTGCGCGAGCTGGAAGAAGCCGACATTCCGCGCTTCCTGTTCATCAACAAGATCGACACGGCCACCCAGCGCATCCGCGAGACGCTCGCCATTCTGCAGGAAGCGTCGCGCACGCCGCTGCTCCTGCGCCAGATCCCGCTCTGGAAGGACGGGATTGCCGTGGGCTTCATCGACCTCGCGCTCGAGCGTGCCTTCATCTATCGCGAACATGCGCCGAGCGAAGTGGTCGATCTTCCGGAGGGTGAGCTGCCGCGGGAGAAGGAAGCGCGCTTTGCCATGCTGGAGCGGCTGGCCGATTACGATGACGAGCTCATGGAAGAGCTGATCTCGGAGATCGAGCCGCCGCGGGACCAGATTTTCGACGATCTGTCGAAGGAGCTGAGGGAGAGGCACGTGGTGCCGGCCCTCATCGGCTCGGCCGAGCGCGGCAATGGTGTCACGCGGCTTCTCAAGGCGTTGCGACACGAGGCGCCGGGCCTTGCCCAGACAAGGGCACGTCTCGGCATTGCCGAAGACGGTCCGCCCCTGGCCCAAGCCGTGAAGACCCTGCACCAGGGGCAGGGCGGCAAGCTCTCCGTGGCCCGTGTCATGCGCGGGACCTTCCGCGAGGGCGACAACGTGGTGGGCTCACGCGGCGGTGAGGGACGGATCGGCAGCCTCCTGACGATGATCGGCACCACCACGACCCGGACGACGGAGAGCGTTGCCGGCGATACGGTCGGCTTCGGGCGCCTGGACGGGATCGCCACGGGCGACAGCTTCGCGGCCGGCAAGGCAAGGCCCGAGGCCATCCTGTCTGTCGCGCCGCCCGAGCCGGTCTATGCGGTGGCCCTCAAGGTCAAGGACCGCAAGGACGACGTGCGCCTCTCGAGCGCGCTTTCCAAGATCACCGAGGAGGATCCCTCGCTCGTGGTCGAAACCCGACCCGAAATGGGCGAGATCCGGCTGCATGGCCAGGGCGAGATGCACCTGCGGGTGGCTGTCGAGAAGCTCGCCTCGCGCTTCCAGGTGGGCGTGGAAACCGCCAAGCCCAAAGTGGCCTATTGCGAGACGATCAAGCTGCCGGCGGCAGCACGGGGCCGCCACCGCAAGCAGACCGGCGGGCATGGCCAGTTCGGCGACGTGATGATCGAGATCAAGCCATTGCCGAGGGGCGAGGGTTTCGCCTTTCAGGATCACATCACTGGCGGGGTTGTGCCGCGCCAGTACATCCCGTCCGTGGAGACGGGCGTGCGGGATGCCCTCAAATGCGGCCCGCTCGGCTTTCCCGTGGTGGATCTCGCCGTGAGCCTGACGGACGGTTCCTACCACACGGTCGATTCTTCGGACGCTGCCTTCCAGGCTGCGGCCAAACTGGCCCTGGCGGAGGCGCTGCCGAAAGCCAAGCCTGTATTGCTGGAGCCGGTGCTGTCGGTGGAGATCACGATTCCCTCGGAAGCGCTCTCGAAGGCCACGGCCCTGGTGACCGGCCGGCGCGGGCAGATCCTCGGCTATGACGAGCGGCCCGGCTGGTCAGGATGGCAGGTTCTCAGCGCCACGATCCCGGAATCCGAGATCGGCGATCTGATCGTCGAACTCCGTTCCGCGACGGCCGGTGTGGGCACCTTCTCGACCCGCTTCGACCACATGGCCGAACTCAGCGGCCGCCCGGCCGACATGGTGCTGCAGAAGGCCCATTGATGGAGATTGGACCTGAACGACTCAGGCTGATCGTTCAGGTCTAAACTATTTCCATCGACAAAAGGGTCGTTCCACGCCAAGTTAAGCTTTGATGGAGACGCCATCTCCCATGAAGCAAGACTCGCCGCGAAGCGGAGGACGATGATGAACGCCACGACTCCGGCGCCTGCCACGGCAGGCGCCCAGGACCTTTCTGCCACCCGCCCCTGGCTCAAATCCTATCCCGCAAGCGTCCCTCCGACGATCGATGAGGCCAAGATCGGGACGCTCAACGACATCTTCCGCGATGCCCTCGCCAAGTATTCGAACCGTCCGGCCGCCGAGAGCTTCGGCAAGCGGGTGACCTATGCCCAGTTGGGGCGCGATGCAGATGCGGTCGCCTCCTGGCTCCAGGGGCAGGGGCTGAAGAAGGGCGACCGGGTTGCCATCATGATGCCGAACGTCATGGCCTATCCGGCGGTCCTGTTCGGGATCCTCATGGCTGGCGGCACGGTGGTGAATGTCAACCCGCTCTATACCCCGCGGGAGCTGACCTACCAGCTCAACGATTCCGGCGCCCGCTTCCTGTTCGTGCTCGAGAACTTCGGCACGACGGTCCAGGAGGCGCTGCCGGAAATCAAGCTGGATCGGGTTGTCCTCGTCACGCCGGGTGATCTGCTGGGCCTCAAGGGCGCGGTCATCAATCTGGTGTCGCGCCGCGTGAAGAAGGCCGTCAAACCGTTCAGCCTGCCGCAGGCCGTGCCCTTCAAGTCCGTCATGGCCGAAGGGGCGCGCAGGAAGCCGCAGCCGGTCAGCGTATCGCCGGATGACATCGCCTTCCTGCAATATACGGGCGGCACGACCGGCGTTGCCAAGGGCGCTACGCTGCTCCACCGCAATGTGGTGGCCAATGTCCTGCAGCTCGAAGCCTGGATGGTCCCGTTCTTTGGCGAGCGGGAGGATCATGTGATGGTGACGGCCCTGCCGCTCTATCACATCTTCGCCCTCACGGTCTGCGGCCTGCTGATGACCAAGCTGGGCGGCTGCCAGCTGCTGATCGCCAATCCGCGCGACATCCCCGGTTTCGTCAAGACTCTGCAGAAGAGCCGCATCACGCTCATGTCCGGTCTCAACACGCTTTACAATGCCCTGGCTCATGCGCCGGGCATCGAGAAGGTAGACTTTTCCCAGATGGTGCTCGCCGTGTCCGGCGGTATGGCCACCCAGGAGGCCGTGGCCAGGAAGTGGAAGCAGGTGACCGGGCAGCCGATTGTGGAGGGCTACGGCCTCTCCGAGACCTCGCCCGTGGTCAGCGCCAACCGTCTCGATATCGAGGAGTTCACCGGCACCATCGGCTATCCGCTGCCGTCGACCGACGTGAGCGTGCGCTCCAGCGATGGGTCCAGCCTGCCTCCGGGCGAGCGGGGCGAGCTGTGCGTGAAGGGTCCGCAGGTGATGGCCGGCTATTGGCAAAGGCCCGACGAGACCGCCAAGGTCATGACCGCGGATGGCTGGTTCCGCACCGGAGACGTGGCGGTCATCCTGCCCGACGGCCAGGTCAAGATCGTCGATCGCATGAAGGACATGGTTCTGGTCTCCGGCTTCAACGTCTATCCGAACGAGGTCGAGGATGTGCTCGCCAAGCATCCGGGTGTGATGGAATCGGCCGTTATCGGCTTGCCGGACGAGCACTCCGGCGAGGCCGTGGTCGCCTATGTGGTCCGCAAGGACTCAAGCCTCACGGTCGAAGAGCTCCGCCAGTTCTGCCGGGAGCACATGACGGGCTACAAGGTGCCCCGCCGGATCGAATTCCGCGAGACCCTTCCCAAGACCAACGTGGGCAAGGTCCTGCGCCGTGCGCTGAAGGAGGAGGCGGAGCAGTCCCACATCCGCTGGAGCTGAATTCGGTTGGGTCAAAAAAAAGCCGGGCCAAAGGCCCGGCAAAAGTAGAGGTCCGACAAATAAGTCAAAACCTTCCAGAGGGAACGGCCGACACGGCATCGCCGGGAGGAAGAAAGCGACGCCGCGTATAAATCAGCCATCGCTCATATCGGCCGCATGCTGCCTCTTTGCAATGCAGCATGCCTCATGAAAGGGCTGCAAAGAACGCATGGCTTCCGTCACACCGGCGACAAGATTCGACGAGCTATCGAACTTGGCCTTGGATTTGGGTCTCAGAACGTCCAGCGCTGGGCCTTGGAGATCAGGAAGTCGCGGAAGGCATGAACACGCGCAACGGAGCGCATCTCCTCGGCATAGACCAGATAGCTGTCGAGGGAAGGCATTTCCACATCGCGCAGGATCTGGACCAGATCCGGGTTGCCCACCACTGCATAATCCGGCAGCACGGCGATGCCGGCGCCGGTCTCGACGGCGAGCTTCAAGGCCGTGATGTTGTTGACGACGTAATGATACTGGCGCGGCTCGCGCCCCTCGCGTCCTGCCGTCGAGAGCCAATGCACCGCCATTAGGTAGGAGGGCTGCTGGCCGCCGAAGGACACGATACGGTGCTCGTCCAGTTCTTCCAGGGTCTTGGGCTCACCGAAGCGCTTGATGTATTCGGCCGAGGCGTAGACGTGGAAATGCACCGTAAAGAGACGGCGCTGGATCAGGTCGGGCTGGGCCGGGCGGCGCAGGCGGATGGCTACATCCGCCTCCCGCATGGCAAGATCCAGCTCTTCGTTGGACAGGATCAGCTCGACCCGGACATCCGGGTAAAGGTCGAGAAACTCCGCGATGCGCTGGGCCAGCCAGATCGAGCCGAGGCCGACCGTGGTCGTCACCTTCAACTCGCCCGAGGGGCGCTCGCTGGTCTCGACGAGGCGGGCCTTGGTGGTCTCGAGCCGCATGCGCATGTCGCGGGCGGCCCGGAACAGCAGGTCGCCCTGCTCGGTGAGGATCAGGCCCCTGGCATGGCGGTGGAACAGGGGAGCCTTCAACTCGCGCTCGAGCGCGCTGATCTGGCGGCTGACAGCGGACTGGCTCAGGCCCAGATCGTCACCGGCGCGCGTGAAGCTTCCCGCTTCGGCGACGGTGTAGAAAATCCGGATCTTGTCCCAGTCCACGGCATTCCCCTCATGCCTCACATGCTCCTGACGCAAGGCAACTCTTATCTCTTATGAGCCGCGTGCCGGTTGCAACAGGAAATCGGCCAGAGGGCTAAAGGGTTGTTAACAAATCCTATTCGGCGGCTTCCTGCGTGGCCTCAAGGGCCGCGAGGTAGCGCTCCGCATCGAGAGCAGCCATGCAGCCCATTCCTGCCGACGTGACTGCCTGCCGGTAGATGTCGTCCGTCACGTCGCCCGCCGCGAAGACGCCGGGGATGTTGGTGTCGGTGGTGCCAGGCTTCGTCACCAGATAGCCGCCCGACTTCATGTCGAGCTGGCCCACGAACAGCTCCGTCGAGGGCTTGTGACCGATGGCGATGAACACGCCGTCGGTTTTGAAGTCCGAGGTCTCGCCGGACACGAGATTCTTCAGCCGCACATGGGTGACGGAGGAGGGGTTCTCGCTGCCGCAGATCTCCTCGACGGCGGAGTTCCAGATCACCTCGATCTTGGGGTGCTTGAACAGCCGGTCCTGGAGGATGCGCTCGGCGCGCAAGGAATCCCGGCGGTGGACCAGGGTGACCTTCGAGGCCAGGTTCGCGAGATAAAGCGCCTCCTCGACGGCGGTGTTGCCGCCGCCCACGACCACCACTTCCTTGCCCCGGTAGAAGAAGCCGTCGCAGGTGGCGCAGGCCGAGACGCCGAAGCCCTGGAACTGGCCCTCGGAGGGCAGGCCGAGCCATTTGGCCTGGGCGCCGGTCGCGACGATGAGCGAGTCGCAGGTGTAGGTGTCCCCGGAATCGCCTTCGAGACGGAAGGGGCGCTGCTTCAGGTCCACCTTGGTGATGTGGTCGGCGATCATCTTGGTGCCCACATGCTCGGCCTGCAGGCGCATCTGCTCCATGAGCCAGGGACCCTGGATCACGTCGGCGAAGCCCGGATAATTCTCCACATCGGTGGTGATCATGAGCTGCCCGCCGGGCTGGAAGCCGGAGATCATCACAGGTTCGAGGAGAGCGCGCGCCGCATAGATCGCCGCCGTATAGCCTGCCGGCCCCGAGCCGATGATGATGAGCTTGGCGTGAGAATGGGCCATCAGGGGGTCTCCAGTGGAAAGGCGATGTCCGGCAGGCCGAGAGTGCGGCGGTGGCGGATGAAGCCTTCAGCGATCGCCTTCGCGACCTTGGGTGTTGAATTTAAGGGTTCGTAGGGCTGTCCTTCAAGGCGGCCCTCGAAAGGATGCACAACTCCATGGCTTTTAAGCCCGCTCATGTAAACATCCAGTTTCGGGTGGCCGCCGGAGGGCCCGAAAACCAGGATCGGCCGCCCCGTAGCAGCGGCCTCGCCGATCATGTTGAAGGAATCCGCTGTAGCCACGATGAAGTCGGCCAGGGCGAGGAGATCCACGTAAGGGTTCTCGCCGGTCCCGTCCCAGAAGAAGCCGCCATGCCTGGAGGTGAGGGCGATCAGAGCTTCCCGCAAGGCCGCAGGGGTGCGGCGCGAAACTGTCACCATCAGCCCGGCTCCGGCTTCGGCAATGGAGGTCAGATGCTCCACCAGTCGGGCGATGTTCTCTTCCGTGAAGCGGCGATGCCGGCTGTCCCCTCCAACCAGAACGGCTACCCGAGGGTGGGCCAGATGAGCGAGGCGCGGATCGGCTTGCGTACGGGCGGCCTCGATCCGCTGCACTGACACCCGGTGAGGCGGGGTGAATGTGGTGAGGACGTTCGGTCCCCTTAAGCCGTCGTAGCTCGGGGACCAGATGAAGTCGGCGGTCTT